>NZ_JAUBRK010000023.1:0-112156 GCF_036701825.1 Microcoleus sp. MOSTC5
TAGAGTCGAATTCATTGGTCGGGTAATTGCATACATCTCTTTTGTTGTCAACTTCTAATACTGTACCGACGCCCTAGCACCTCTAGAAATCATCGTACAATACGACCTCGAACATTTCAAATATCCAGTGGCGATCGCCGATGCAATTTGGGAAGCCCTACTCAACCAGATCTCCCGCGTAACAAGGGAACTGAGGCTGAGCCAACAATGCGCCTAGCCCCCCATCACTCCATCAATTAGTAGAAGCAGCCAACTCAGCCAAACGTTCCTGCTGATCCTGAGAAATGCAAGTTTGAATAATCCCCTCAATATCCCCTTCCAAAACACTATTGAGCGAGAAATTTTCCCCCAAACGGTGGTCGGTAGCCCGATTGTCCTTATAGTTGTAAGTGCGAATCTTCTCCGATCGCGAACCAGTACCAACCTGAGCCAAACGCCGCGACTTCACCTCATCCTGCTGCTCCCGCAACTTCATCTCATAGAGCTTAGCCCGCAAAATCTGCATCGCCCGCTCCTTATTCTGCAACTGACTGCGCTCCTCTGTACAGAAAATCCGAATCCCAGTCGGCTTGTGAAACAAATCTGCAGCAGTTTCCACCTTGTTAACATTTTGGCCGCCAGCACCGCCCGATCGAGCTGTACTCATCTCAATATCCTTCGGATCGATGTGAATCTCCACATCATCAACCTCCGGCATCACAGCCACCGTCGCCGTCGAAGTATGCACCCGGCCACCAGCCTCAGTCACAGGCACTCGCTGCACCCGGTGTACTCCAGCCTCAAACTTCAGCTTGCTGTAAACGCTGTC
Organism: Microcoleus sp. MOSTC5; assembly: GCF_036701825.1. Classification (NCBI taxonomy): domain Bacteria; kingdom Bacillati; phylum Cyanobacteriota; class Cyanophyceae; order Oscillatoriales; family Microcoleaceae; genus Microcoleus; species Microcoleus sp. MOSTC5. The sequence goes on from NZ_JAUBRK010000023.1 coordinate 809, forward strand.
GCCTGTAATTTCCAGAATCACCTCTTTAAAGCCGCCCATTTCCGCCAGCGACTCGCTCACCAACTTCACCTGCCAGCCTTGAGTTTGAGCGTAACGGGAATACAGTCGCAGCAAATCTCCCGCCCAAATACTGGCCTCATCTCCGCCAGTACCCGCCCGAATTTCCAGCATAATATTCTTGTCATCGTTCGGGTCGCGGGGGAGCAGCAAAACCTTCAAACGACTTTCCAAATTCTCCAGCTTCGACTCAAGTTCCTGAACTTCCAGCGCAGCCATTTCTTGCATATCTCGATCGCCCGCGGCTTCCTTGAGAACCTGTCGCGCGCCCACCAAATCTTCCTGAGTGGTTTTCCACAGAGCAAAAGTATCGACCACTTCCTCCAAGGACGATCGAGCTTTCGCTACCCGTTGAAACTCTTGATTGTCCCTAGCCACATCCGGGTCAGCCATGCGGCGAGTCAACTCATTAAAAGTTTGCTCTACCGACTTCAATTTATCCAGCAAATAAGATTCAGCCATTGTCAGTTGTCCTTTGTCAATCGATTTTAGATTTTAGATTTTAGATTTTAGATTTTAGATTTGAAGAACAGTTGGGATAGAATCTCGATCGAACTCAACTGCCTGCATAGCAAGTCTTCAATCTAAACTCTCCAATCCGAGGGCGGATCGATTTTAGATTTTAGATTTTAGATCTTAGAACTGAAAAGCACTTAGGATAGAATGTCGATCTAACTTAACTCGATCGAACTCAACTGCCTGCATAGCAAGTTTTCAATCTAAAATCTAAAATCCGAGGGCGGTAAGTTGTCGGTAGAAAGAACTACTCTCAACAAACTGCGGACAAATGACAATCCGGCTACTTCTTCTTTTTGCCTTTACCAGCAGCCTTAGAAGCATCTGCTTTCGGCTCTTCCATTTTCAGCGGCCCAGAGGAAGCATCTGCCTTAGGCATTTCTACCTCCGTCATGCCGTATTTCCGCATAAAGCGCTCCACACGACCTTCAGTATCAATAATCTTCTGAGTGCCAGTATAAAAAGGATGATTTCCCGACCAGACATCAACTTGAAGCTTTGGTCTAGTTGAACCCACAGTCATCACAAGTTCCCCGTTGCAATAAACCTGAGATTCGGGATACCACTCAGGGTGAATGCCATCTTTTGCCATTGTTTTTTACTCTCTAATTTTTGACTTTACAACCATTTTAGCTGCCGCAGGACTTGTACACCAACAACAGCACGAATTTTGCCTTATATCTGTTGGAACCAGGAATCAGGAATCGGAAATAAACTTCAAAAAAAGGCAGATATAATCTGGATAGATAATTTTTGCCTTTTCCTGGTTCCTTCTTCCTTCTTCCTTCTTCCCTCGATTACCGCTTCGAGTATTGAGGAGCTTTCCGAGCTTTCCGCAAACCGTACTTTTTCCGTTCTTTGGCCCGCGGGTCGCGAGTCAAATAGCCCTCAGTCTTCAGAGGCTTGCGGTTGTCCGGGTCTAATTGACAAAGTGCTCTAGCGACACCCAAGCGAATCGAGTCAGCCTGACCTGTCAAGCCACCGCCTTCGACTTTTACCAAAATGTCGTACTCATTTTCCAGACCCAAAGTTTCCAGAGGGGCCTTAGCGAGAGCCAAATAAGTAGGGTTGAATTGCAGGTACAAATCCCCCTCCTTACCGTTGACAGTCAGTATGCCAGTGCCGGGAACCAAGCGCACCCGCGCTACTGAACATTTGCGGCGACCGGTACCCCAGTACACAGCGCGGCCGGTATCTGTTGCTTGCATTAGTCATTTCCTCCCGGAATCGTGTGAACAATTAACTCTTCTGGTTTTTGAGCTTGGTGCGGGTGGTTTGGGCCAGCGTACACCTTCAGCTTAGTAAACAATTGTCTGCCTAGAGAAGTGTGAGGCAGCATTCCCCGAATAGCTTCTTCGACAATTCTTTCGGGCAAACGTGCTTGCAATTTAGCAAAAGTTTCTGTTTTCATGCCGCCCGGTCTTCCAGAATGGCGGCGGTAGATTTTCTGGGTGCGTTTTTTGCCAGTAACAGCGATTTTGTCAGCATTGATGACTATTACGAAGTCGCCGGTATCCATAGAAGGAGTGTAAGTCGGTTTGTGTTTCCCCCGGAGGTACATGGCAACTTCAGTTGCCAGACGGCCCAGCCGCTGGTCTGCGGCATCGACCACGTACCACTTGTGCTCTAGGGAGTCTTGAGTAGGGACGTAAGTTTTGTTCATTGTTTGTTCTTAGTTGTCTATTAACTGTTAACTGTTGTCAGTTGTCAGTTGTCAGTTGTCAGTTTTTAATTGTTAGTTGTCCTTAGTTTTTTATTAGTAGTTACCTAATGACTAATGACTAATGACTAATGACTAATGACTAATGACTAATTTTGGCTGAGTGTCGTACCAGACATCTGGGGGAAAGGGAAATTCTGAATAGCCAACCCGCAGCAGGCACAAACCTTGAGCGGGAGCGGCATATTTTACCATTTCTCGGCGTTCGTTGACCCAGATATCTGTGAAATTGTCGATCGGCCTTTCCCCGCGACCCACCTGCACCAGCAACCCCACCAGCAGCCGCATCATCCCGTACAGAAACCCGCTCGCCTGAACCTCTATATAGACAAGAGGCCCAGAACGGTGACACTCTGCCGCTTGTACGTCCACCCAGGAATGGGGGCGGACAGAGCCCGCGCGGTGGAAAGCAGCCAGGTGATGCCGCCCGATGAGCGGTGTCAAAGCTGTCTGAATCAAAGATTCATCCACAGGGGCGTGATAGCAGTGCCAAGCAAAAGGACGCACAAACAAATTAGGGGTCGGATCTGTATAAAGGGTGTAGCGATAGCGCCGCCAACTGGCTGAGAACCGAGCGTGCCAGGTAGGTTCCACCTTTGCCGAAGCTCGAATTAAAATATCTTTTGCCAGTCGAGAGTTGAGAACGCTTGCCCAGCGGTAAGCCGGAATTGGGCCCTGGGCATCAAAATGGGCTACTTGAGCAGCGGCGTGAACTCCCGCATCGGTTCTCCCAGCAGCGTGCAGCGTTACCGGGCGTTCCAGAACAGTCGATATTGCTGTTTCAATTTCTTCTTGTACTGTACGCTGGTTCGGCTGTCGCTGCCAACCGTGAAAGTTAGTGCCGAGGTATTGGATTACTAGAGCAACGCGCTGTATCGATTGGGGATTTTCGATTGGGGATTTTCGATTGTCAGTCATAAATCACAAATCTCCAACCCAAAATGGAATTAAACCAGTTCAACGATCGCCATTTCGGAATTGTCTCCTTGACGGGGGACAGTTCGTACTACGCGGGTGTAGCCCCCGTTGCGCGAGCCGTACCGTTCTTGTGCCGCCTCAAACAAGGCGTGTACTAACTGTTTATCGTAGATATAGCCCATAGCTTGGCGGCGAGAGGCCAAGGAGCCATCTTTGGCGAGGGTAATCATCCTGTCCGCCTCTGAGCGCAGCGCTTTGGCGCGGGCGAGAGTGGTAGTGATTTTACCGTGGCGGATTAATTCGGTGGTCAGCGAGCGCAGTAGGGCGCGGCGCTGGTCAGCCGGTTTGCTGAGTTGGGGAACGCGACAGCGGTGACGCATGGCAGTTGGTAATTGGTAATTGGTAATTGGGCGCCGGGATAGTCCGCTAGTTTTGAGCGGTGAATTCTTTAACTTAAAAACTCACCTACTTAAAATTGAGAACTTTTTTACCCGTTACCCGTTGATTAACTTTTAGCTGATTTTTCCTGTGGCAAGGTAATGCCCAAGCGTTTTTGTAAAGCTTCAATCACTTCTTCTGCGGACTTCTGCCCGAAATTCTTGATCTCGAGCAAGTCTTCTTGGGTATAATCCAATAAGTCTGCAACTGAGTTGATCTGAGCCCGCTTGAGGCAGTTGTAAGCCCGGACGGACAACTGCAATTCTTCGATCGGAATTTGGCTGGTAGGATCGGCTTCACCGGGATACTCTGGTTTGAGAGAATCTTGGGTGATGTCTTTGAGAGGTGCAAATAAATCTACCAGGATGTGGGCAGATTGACTCAAAGCTTCTTGAGGAGTCACGCTGCCATCAGTCCAGATTTCCATAATCAGCCGGTCTTTCTCGACCGTGCCGCCTACCCTAGCATCTTCAACGCTGTAGTTGACTCTGCGAATCGGCATAAAGATGGCGTCAATTTGGAGAAAATCCAAAGCCGACCCATCATCGCGACTGCGGTCTACTGCTCGGTATCCGATGCCTTTTTCAATTCTGAATTCCATTTCCAGAACAGAGCCGGGCGAGAGAGTTGCAATGTACTGGGAGCGATCGATCAATTCCACCTCTGAGGGCAAATCGAATCGATCGGCCGTAACGGTGACGGGCCCCTCAATCCGCAACCTGCCGATTTGCGGCTGCTGAGAATGAGTTTTGAGGACTACTTCTTTCATGTTCAGGAGAATTTCTAGAACATCCTCGCGTACCCCTTCGATCGTGGCAAACTCGTGATTGACCCCCGCGATTCGGACTGAAGTTACTGCCGTTCCTTCCAAATTTGACAGCAGAACTCGCCGAAGCGCATTCCCAACAGTTGTTCCCTGACCGCGATCGAGCGGTTCCAAGACAAATTTTCCGTACTGACTGCGGTCTTTGTCAGTGTTAGACTCTATACATTCAATTTGAAACTGCGCCACGGAGTGACCTCCCTTTTCCACTTTGGATTTTTGATTTTGGATTTTAGATTGCAGAGCATACCCCTGAACGGATTTCGGATTTTGGATGGACGGGGCAACAGTTAGAACCATTAGTTTTTGACTTTAAGCAGTTAGCCAATATCCAAAATCTAAAATCTAAAATCTCAAATCGTTTTAGACTCTACGTCGCTTGGGAGGGCGACAGCCGTTGTGAGGAATTGGGGTAACATCTCTAATCAGGGTGATTTCCAGTCCCGCCCCTTGCAGCGCCCGAATGGCCGTTTCTCGACCTGCTCCGGGCCCGCTCACCATTACTTCTATTTGGCGCATTCCTTGGTCGTTAGCTCTGCGGGCAGCACTTTCTGCTGCTGTTTGAGCTGCAAAGGGAGTCCCCTTCTTAGCTCCTTTAAAACCGCTGGAACCTGCTGATGCCCAAGATATTACTTCCCCGTTGAGGTCGGTAATAGTGACAATCGTGTTGTTAAAGGTAGACTGGATGTAGCCTACCCCATTGGGTACATTCCGTTTCTGCTTTTTTGCACCAGATTTCTTGCCTGTTTGTTGTCGCGCCATATTAGTCTCTTTAACGTTTCTCTCAACTAATGTTCCGAAGCGCTAGGAGCCAGCAGCCCCCAGCGTATTTTTCCCAAAAAGATGTTACTTCTTGGAAGGTGCCTTTTTCTTGCCCGCAACTGTTCGGCGGACGCCGCGACGGGTTCTGGCGTTGGTACGGGTTCGTTGTCCCCGCACCGGCAGACCCAAACGGTGACGCCGACCGCGATAAGTTCCGATGTCCATCAGGCGCTTGATGTTCATTGACTCCCAGCGCCGGAGGTCTCCTTCGATTTGGTATGTGGTTTCTACATGAGCCCGCAGAGCTGTCACGTCGGCCTCTGTTAAATCCTTGACGCGAGTGTCAGGATTTACGCCTGTTGCAGCGATAATTTTTTGGGCCCGCGACAAGCCTATTCCGTAAATGTATGTCAGACCTATTTCGACGCGCTTATCGCGTGGAAGGTCTACCCCGGCAATCCGTGCCACACTTTTTGTCTCCCTAGTTTTCCTGTTTGGTTACAATGTTCAATTAGGATGCACCTGCGTGCAGTGCCCAATCTTCGTTTTTTCTAACCTTGGCGCTGTTTGTGTTTTGGGTTAGTGCATATCACCATCACTCGACCGCGACGGCGGATGACGCGACATTTTTCACAAATTTTTTTGACAGATGCTCGAACTTTCATCTTTCTTCCTGCCTGGAGAACCCCGCTCTACCGGAGAGCAGGCACGCTGGGACTGCCCGTAGAGCGGTGGGAGGAGAGGCTGGGCAAGGTGTAGGCCTCTCCTCGATTAAATTGTATAAAGTGCGGGTTGTTTCATGAAGGAGCCCGCTTGCACCCACTCCCATTACTGGGGTAAAGTTCGCCTGCGCCAGAGTGTTGGCGAGCAATACTTTTACGGCGTAGCAATGACTTAACCCGGTACACCGGTGGGTTGTTGACGCCCTTCTCGGCAACACTACAAACGTAGCATTATAGCATAAATTTGGCGCTTTTTACCAAATTCTCTCTAATTAAACTTAGAATTAGTTTTTAGAAAGTTTTATCTAAGCCTATTTTTTCCGAAGGCGATAAGTAATCCGACCTTTGGTCAAGTCGTAGGGAGTCAATTCGACTTTGACGCGATCGCCAGGCAGAATTTTGATGTAGTTGCGGCGGATCTTGCCGGAAATGTGAGCCAGCACGTTAAACCCATTATCTAGGTCAACGCGAAACATCGCATTGGGCAGGGATTCCGTCACTGTCCCTTCCATTTCAATTAAATCTTGCTTAGACAATTTGGTATTTACCTCAACTCTACATTTGATTAACTAGGAGTGTCCCGCTGTTTGCCTCAAAGCCTATGTACTGGTACGAGTCAAACGGGAACGGGGGCAAGAATTCGGGCGACTCGATCGATTTCTTGACTCAACAAACCGCTTGCTTTGGCTTTACTTGAGTAAAGTTGTGGCAATTAGTATCGAGTTCAATCCCGGAACTAGCAACCCTCACAAAACCTGATAGCACAAAAAGCTCCTAGTTAACATATCTTAGCAAAAGCTTGTGAGTAACAAGCTGTATTGAGACGGTTCAAGAGTCGCCCGAGAGAGCTTGTTGCAGTTGTGCTGTGACTGATTCCATCGCTCGATCGCCATCAACCGCAACTAACTGTTCGCGGTTTCTGTAAAACTCTATCAAAGGTTCAGTTTGCTCGCGATAAACTTGCAACCGGCGGCGGATCGTTTCCTCATTGTCATCTTGGCGACCCCGCGACAACAGGCGAGCCACCAAAATATTGTCAGGAACGTCCAAATTGACAGCTCTGAGAGCGCAGTCCTTTCCAGACGAACTTCCCCCACCCTCAACCTCGCATAGCAGTTTGTCAAAAAAAGCTGCCTGCGCGACTGTGCGGGGAAAGCCGTCAAGGATCCAGCCAGCACGAGCATCAGACTGATTCATACGTTCTTGCACGATATCCATCAATAACTCGTCAGGAACTAACTCTCCCCGATCCATGTAGGATTGTGCCTTTTGACCCAACTCCGTTTTGGCAACTACGCAGGCGCGTAGGATGTCACCGGTAGAAATGTGGGGTATTTTCCAGAGAGCTGATAAAAGCTGAGCCTGAGTTCCCTTTCCTGCCCCTGGAGGCCCCATAAAAATCAAGTGCATTGCGATTACTTCACCATTCCTTCATATCGTTGGGAGATGACGTAAGTTTGAATTTGCTTAGCAGTCTCGATCGCTACACCTACTAAAATCAGTAGGGAAGTTGCGCCAAAACCTCTAAAAGTTTGCACTCCGATCGCGCTTTCTACAGCAGTTGGTACAATGGCCACCAGACCGAGAAATATCGCTCCCAAGAAAGTCAAACGGTTCAAAACCTTCTCCACATAATCGCTGGTTTTCTGGCCCGGACGAATTCCAGGAATGCTGGCGCCCATTTTCTTCAAGTTCTGAGACATATCTACGGGGTTGACAATCAACGAAGCGTAGAAATAGCTGAAGAACAGAATCAAAGTCAGATAAAACAGCGCGTAAGCCCAAGGCGCCGGCCCGTTCGGACTCAAAACATTAGCAACTTGAACCAAAAATGGGTTATTGAGAGACTGAGCGAGGAAAGAAGGCACAATCAAAACCGAAGATGCAAAAATAATCGGCATCACTCCGCCTTGATTCAAGCGCAGGGGCAGATAGCTCCGGCTCTCCCGATAAACTTTGCGGCCGACTTGGCGGCGGGCCGAAATAATCGGAATGCGACGAGTACCTTCCTGAACAAAAACAATCCCAACAATCGTCACCAAAAAGACCAACAGCAGAACGACTACACGGCCCACAACTTGCGTGTCCCCACTTTGAGCCAATTCAAAAGTTTGTCCCAAAGAACGTGGCAAAACCGACACAATGTTGATAAAAATCAGCAGCGACGCTCCGTTCCCGATACCCCGCTCCGTCACCACTTCCGATATCCACATCACAAACATTGAGCCGGCCGTCAGGGCCAAAGCAGTTTGTGCTATGAATAAAGGCGCCGGAGCTTGAGCAAAAGGGCTGACCCAAATCGCAATGCCAACGCTTTGCAAAATTGCCCAGCCCAAAGAAACGTAGCGAGTAATTTGAGAAATCTTGCGCCGCCCTGCTTCCCCTTCATTTTTCTGCAAGTCTTCTAAACTTGGCAGAGCCGCAGTTAGAAGTTGCACGATAATTGAAGCATTAATGTAGGGCAAAATCCCCAGCGCGAAAATCCCCAAAGCTGACAAGCCGCCTCCTGAGAACAAATCCAAAAAGCCAATTAAAGGGCTATTTTGGACGTTTTGGGCAAAGGCGACTCGATCGATGCCGGGGACTGGCAAGTGGACACCCAGGCGTACTAAAATCAGTAAGCCAATAGTTACGAGGATGCGGCCTCGCAAACCAGCAGCTTGAGCCATCTGCATGAACGTCTCTTGTGCAGTTGGCGCTTTCTCTCTACTAACGTCCATAGTTACGATTTTGGATTTTAGATTTGGGATTTTCGACTAAATCATTTTCTGATAGCAAGCTTGAGGATTTGAGATTTGGACAGACTCTCAAACCTCAAATCTTTACGCAACTAATTCGCAACTTCCGCCGGCGGCTTCAATTTTGGTGCGAGCTCCTGCGGTAAAAGCCGAGGCGCGCACTTGCAAAGGCACATTCAGTTCGCCATCTCCTAAGATTTTCAGCGGCCCGTCGTCTGTGGTGACAATTTTTGCTTGGATCAAAGAGGTGAGAGTAACTTCTGTGTTTGCTGGCAGCGATGCTAATTTACTTACATTAATGGTAGTGTACTCTTTGCGGTTCACTAAAGGGAAGCTTTTCAGCTTAGGCAGACGGCGGTAAAGGGGATTTTGACCACCTTCAAAACCGGGTCTAGTGCCGCTACCGGCTCTAGATTTTTGACCGCGCATCCCTTTGCCGGAGCTCGCGCCTTGACCGGCAGAAATACCTCTGCCCAAGCGTCGGGGGCGCTTTTGGGAGCCTGCTTTGGGTCGGGCGTCTTGCAATCTCATAGTTTTAGTAATTGGTAATTGGTAATTGGTATTTAGAGAGCGGGTGCGCAGTAGTTTTGAGTGCGTGAGTTTTGAGTTGCGGATTTTTTTATTCTCAACGCAAGCACTTAACACTCAAAACTTACAGTTTCCCATTCTCTATGCCCTAACCGTAGAGGTTTTCTACTGGAATTCCGCGTTCTTGAGCAACTTCGGACAATGTGCGGAGGGTGGAGAGGGCGTTGACTGCTGCTCTGGCGTTGTTTAAAGGATTTCCAGAACCTAGCTGTTTTGCCAAGATGTTGCGGACTCCTGCTAGTTCGAGAACAGTTCGCACTGCTCCCCCTGCAATTACCCCGGTTCCCGGAGCGGCCGGACGCATCATGACTTTTGCTCCGCCACCGTCACCGTTGATGGGGTGAGGGATGGAGTTAGCTTTGGTGAGGGGGACTTCAATTAGGTGCTTTTTGCCGTCAGCGACGCCTTTTTTAACGGCACCGATTACGTCGCTAGCTTTGCCGACTCCCACTCCAACTTGACCGCGTTCGTTGCCGATAATGACTATGGCGCGGAAGCTGAGTTTTTTACCGCCTTTGACTACTTTAGTAACGCGGCGGATCTGGACGACCCGTTCTTGCCATTCGGATTCTTTTTCGCGCGTTTTGTTGCCGCTGCTTTTTTTCTTGTTGCGCTGTTCTTTTTGTTCTGCCATAGTTTTGTCTTGTGGGAATTGAGGATTAGTAACTGGTAGTCGGGAATGAGGAATTAACGATGAGGAATTAAGAATTTTATTGATTCCTTCTTCCTTCTTCCGACTTCCATCGGACTTCTTCCTTCTTCCTAAAAGTCTAACCCGGCTTCGCGAGCTGCCTCTGCGAGGGCTTTGACGCGACCGTGATAGAGGTTGCCTCCGCGATCGAATACGACTTTGACTATGCCAGCGCTGGAACAGCGTTTGGCAATCAACTGACCGACTTGCACGCTCGCGGAGCAGTTGGCACCAGAACTGAGAGTTGACTTCAATTCGGGATCGAGGGTTGACGCAGCAGCCAAAGTGTGCTGTGCCGTGTCGTCGATTACTTGGGCATAGATGTGCTGATCCGATCGAAATACCGCTAGTCTGGGACGTTCGGAGGTGCCGAACACCTTGCGCCGCACCCGGCGGTGTCTGCGCTGGACTGATTCTTTGCGAGTAAGCTTCATTGTTACTTCTTACCTGTTTTGCCTGTTTTACCAGCTTTGCGCCGGACGACTTCGCCGCTGTAGCGAATGCCTTTGCCCTTATAGACTTCGGGCGGACGCACCGCGCGGATGCGGGCTGCTGTATTGCCTACGAGTTCTTTGTCAATGCCGGAGACAATGACGTTGGTGTTGCCTTCAACTGCCATTGTGATGCCTTCTGGAGGAGGCATTTCCACCGGCTTGCTGTAACCGACGTTTAAAATCAGGTTCCGTCCTTGAACCTGTGCCCGATAACCTGTGCCGATAATTTCCAGGCGCCGCTGAAAACCTTGGGATACACCTTCGACCATGTTGGCGACTAGGGTGCGGCACAAGCCGTGCAGTTGTCTGGCGACGCGAGATTCGTCTCGGCGGGTAACGAGTAAAGTCTCGCCTTCGAGTCCCATGAGGATTTCGGCTGGGAGAACTCGGGAAAGTTCACCTTTAGGGCCTTTGACGGCTACTTTTTGACCGTCTAGGGTGATGGTGACTTTATTGGGAATGCTAATCGGACGCTTGCCAATTCGCGACATAGTTTTTTGTCCTTTGTTTTTAGTTATTAGTCCTTGATTATTAGTCTTTAGTTATTAGTCCTTAGCGATCGATTTTTGAGTTTGTTGCCCGCGAGCGGTGACTAATGACTAATGACTAATGACTACCAAACATAACAAAGCACTTCACCGCCCAAACCTTGGCGTCGGGCTTCTCTATCCGTCATAATGCCACTGGAGGTAGAAATAATGGCTATGCCAATTCCGCCTAACACTCTGGGCAATTCTTTACGGTTCGAGTAAACGCGCAGTCCTGGTTTGCTAACTCGCTTAAGTGCCGTGATAATGGGCTTGCGAGTTTTACCTTTGTACTTTAGAGAAAGCACTAAATGTCGGTTGATCCCTTCTGCTTCTGCTTCTTCAAATTCGCCGATAAAGCCTTCACTTTTGAGGACTTGGGCGATGCTGCGGGTCATTTTTGTAGCTGGAATTTGCGTTGTTTGGTGGCGCGCCATGCAAGAATTGCGAATGCGCGTCAACATATCTGCTATGGTATCGTTAGCTGCCATCTTTTGCTTCTTACTCTAGTGCTTAGTTGTCCCGGAACGGCATTCCCATTTCTTTAAGCAAGGCGCGTCCTTCTTCGTCGGTGTTTGCTGTGGTGATTATTGAAATGTCCATGCCTCGAATTTGATCGATGCGGTCATATTCTATTTCTGGAAAAATGAGCTGTTCTCTCAGACCCAAGCTGTAGTTGCCGCGCCCGTCAAAGCTTTTGGGGCTGATGCCGCGGAAGTCGCGGATTCGGGGGAGTGCGAGGTTGATCAGCCGATCGAGAAAATCGTACATCCGATCGCCGCGCAGCGTCACCATAACGCCGACGGGTACTCCTTTGCGGATTTTGAAGCCTGCAATCGCTTTTTTCGCCCGCGTCACCACCGGTTTTTGCCCGGTGATGATGCCAATTTCGCCGATCGACGAATCCAGTGCCTTAGCGTTTTGAGATGCTTCTCCCAAACCGCGGTTCACGGTGACTTTGACGAGTTTGGGAACCTGATGGATATTAGTATATTTAAACTGATCCATCAGTGTGGGAACGATTTTTCCTTGATAAAGAACCTTGAGTTTGTCCGGCATAGTTTTTGTGTTTCGTTAACTGTCCCTGGGCTTGGTCAGGGAATTTGTCGATTGTCAGTTGTTAGTTGTCAGTTGTCAGTTGTTAGTTGTCAGCTAATCACTAATGACTAATGACTAATTATCGAGGATTTCTCCGGTTTTTTTGAGCTGTCGCAGTTTCCGACCATCTTCGCTAAATGTATAGCAAACGCGGCTCGCTATTTTCTCTTTTTCGGAATAGTGCATGACATTTGAGCTGTGAATGGGAGCCTCAAACGTGACTATTTTGCCGGATTCTCCCTCTTGCTGGGGCTTGACGTGCTTGGTTCTGATATTTACACCTTTAACAATTACTTTGCTGACTTTAGGATATGTCTTTAAGATTTGTCCGACTTTTCCTTTCTCTTTGCCAGTAATTATTTGCACGGTGTCGCCTGCTTTGACGTGCATTCTGTAGCGCTGCAGTTCGCTAGTTGGTTTACCCTTTTTTCCGTACATTTTAAAGTACCTCCGGGGCTAAGGAAACGATTTTAGTAAAGTTTTTGTCGCGCAGTTCGCGGGCTACGGGACCGAAAACCCGAGTGCCTCTGGGGTTGCCGTCTACGTTGATAATAACGGCGGCGTTATCGTCAAAACGAATGCTCATGCCGCTGTCGCGGCGCAGGCCTTTGCGGGTTCTGACAATGACAGCCCGGACGACATCTGATTTTTTGACGGCCATATTGGGGATGGCGTCTTTGACGACGGCAATGATGACATCGCCGACTCCGCCGTAGCGGCGGTTGCCGCCTCCCAATACGCGGATGCACATCAGTTTGCGGGCTCCGCTATTGTCGGCGACATTGAGGTATGTCTGGGGTTGAATCATGGTGATTGGGGAAAAGGTAATTTGATGCTTGCTAACTGATAACTGCTAATTGCTAATTGATGGTTAATCACAGGGTCGATCGATTGATTTGACGATCGCACGCTTCAAAGCAATTAAGAATTAACTGTTAGCCATTTTTTGCACCGAAAATCTCAGCAACCGTCCAGCGTTTGGTTTTGCTCAAAGGGCGAGTTTCAGTGATGCGGACGCGATCGCCCGATTTGCACTGGTTTTCTTCGTCGTGAGCTTTGTACCGCTTGGTGCGGACTACGATTTTGCCGTATTTGGTGTGGGAGGAGCGGTTTTCGATTGCTACCACGACGGTTTTATCCATCTTGTCGCTGACTACTACGCCAACTCGTTCTTTAATTGCCATACCTACCTATTGTTGTTCTGCAATTGAGTTTTTTTAGCTACTGTGCGAGCCGAGGCTAGGCTGCTGCTTACTCTTGGCTGACTTCTGCGCTTGGAGCCGAATCTGCGGCATCTTTAGCTGCGACTAATTTTTCTGCCGCTTCTGCATCAGCAGCGATTTGGCGCTCGCGTTCAACTGTCATCAATTGAGCGACGCGGTGCTTGGCGTGCTTGAACAGGTGAGGCTTTTCCATGCGGCCGGTAGCTTGCTGGAGCCGCAATTCCATTAGTTGGCGCTTGGCGGCTAAAATTTGCTCTGCTAGTGCGGCATCGCTTAAATCTCTAGCTTCTTTAATCTTGGGCAAAGACATAATTGTGTGCTTTCTCGTTAGCGATCGGTCTTTTGAAGGCAGAATTGTCTAGATGCTGAATCTCGAAGGAAAGAAAAGTTATGAATGACCGATTTTAAATTGCTGTAGCCGTTTAAAATTTTGACCAATGCCGACCTACTTCTACCTTCGATTATCGCTATGACTGGCCTTCTTCGCGAGTGATGAACTTGGTTTTAATTGGTAATTTGAAAGATGCCAAACGCATTGCTTCGCGCGCAGTTTCTTCATTTACCCCACCAATTTCAAACATTACCCGGCCTGGTTTGACTACGGCAACCCAAAACTCAGGATTACCTTTACCAGAACCCATCCGGGTTTCTGCTGCGCGCTGGGTGACTGGTTTGTCGGGAAAAATGCGAATCCAGATTTTGCCGCCCCGGCGGATATAGCGGGTCATGGCGCGCCGTCCGGCTTCTATTTGGCGGGAAGTTATCCAGGCGGGTTCGATGGCTTGGAGCGCGAATTCGCCAAAGCTAACTGTGTTGCCACGGGTGGAAACACCGCTCATTCGCCCGCGCTGTTGTTTGCGGAATTTGGTTCTTTTAGGGCTTAACATGGCTTTGGGAGTTGGGTAATTGGTAATTGGTAATTGGTAATTGGTGATTGCTAATTGCTAATTGGTTTAGAACAACTGACAGTTAACAAGTGACAACTAACAGTTAACAATTAGTTAGCCTTCGTTCGATCGATCTTCAAAATTTTGGCGGCGGCGCTTTTGTTTGGTGCGAGGCACTGCTGCATTTGGTGCAGCCTCTTGTTCCTGTCCGGGAATAATTTCGCCTTTGAAAACCCAAACTTTAATGCCCAGAATACCGTAGATGGTTTGAGCAGTGCAGTAGGAGTAGTCGATGTCTGCCCGCAGCGTGTGCAAGGGGACTCTTCCTTCGCGCGTCCATTCGGTACGTGCGATTTCTGCGCCGTTGAGGCGTCCGCTGACTTGAATTTTGATGCCTTGGATGCCTACTTTTTGGGCGCGGGTGATTGCTTGGCGGACTACTCGGCGGAAGGATACGCGCCGTTCTAGTTGCTGAGCGATGTATTCTGCGATCAGTGTGGCATCGGCATCTACTCGCTGGACTTCGACGACGTTAATGCGGATTTGGCGGTTGCTGCCGAGTTGCTGCTGCAAACCGACGCGCAAAGTTTCGATGCCTGCTCCGCCGCGGCCGACGACAACGCCGGGTCTGGCGGTGAATACTTCGAGGTCGATTTGATCTGCTTTCCGCTCAATTCTGACTGAGGAAATGCCAGCATTGCTGAGGGTTTTGCGAACGTACTTGCGAATTTTGTAGTCTTCTTGCAAGAGTTCTGGATAGTTTCTGGCGTCAGCAAACCAGCGAGAGCGGTGCTCTTGGGTAATACCGAGGCGGAAACCAATTGGATGTATTTTTTGGCCCATAAAAGTTGATGAGTTAGTTGGTAACTGGTAATTGGTAACTGGTAATTGGTAATTGGTGATTACCTGTTTTTTCAACTTAAAGCTGTTTATTACCTATTACGTTTTCGCTGGTTAGTTTTCTACGAGCGGAGCCACTACTACGGTAATGTGACAAGTTGGCTTGCGGATTTGGTAGGCGCGACCTTGAGCGCGGGGTCTGAATCGTTTTAGGACTGGGCCTTGGTCTGCGTAAGCTTGAGAAACTACGAGTTTGGCTTTATCCAATCCTGCGTTGTGTTCGGCGTTTGCTACTGCCGATCGCAAAACTTTGACGATTGGTTCGCAGGCGCGGTAGGGCATGAATTCGAGTAAAATCAGCGCTTCTTGGTAGCTTTTGCCGCGAATTTGGTCGAGGACTCGGCGCACTTTGAAGGGGGATGTCCGGATGTAACGGGCGATCGCCTTAATTTCGGATGTGGTATCTATAGCCATTTCGATTTTGGTAATTGGTAATTGGTAATTGGGGAAAAGGTAATTGGTAATTGGTAATTTTTTTCCTACTACTTATTACCTGTCACCTAATTAGGCTATCTTTTTGCCTTTTTATCACCACTTTTCGCGTGACCTCTAAAGGTACGAGTGGGGGAAAATTCTCCTAGTTTGTGACCTACCATTTGGTCTGTGAGGTAGACTGGTACGTGCTGTCTGCCGTTGTGAACGGCGATCGTGTGACCTACCATTTGGGGCAGGATTGTGGAAGAGCGCGACCAAGTTTTAATTACTTGTTTTTGGCCTGCGGCGTTGAGCTTTTCGATTTTTGTCATCAGATGATCTGCGACAAACGGGCCTTTTTTTAGCGATCGAGACATGATTTTTTTAGTAATTCAGGAGTCATTAATCAGGGTTCAGCAGTCATGGGTCATCAGTCCTCAGTCATTAGTTAGCAGTTAACAACTAAGGACTGAAGACTGCTGAGTGATGACTAACTTTGTCTGCCGCCCTTGCCGCGTTTGGAAGATTTGCGGCGGCGTCGGACGATTAAAGCGTCGCTGCGTTTGTTTTTGCGTCGGGTTTTGGCACCCAGTGCTGGTTTGCCCCAAGGAGTGACAGGTCCCGGACGTCCGATGGGAGCCCTGCCTTCGCCACCGCCGTGCGGGTGGTCTACCGGGTTCATGACGCTACCGCGAACGGTGGGTCTGCGACCTTTCCAGCGGGTGCGACCTGCTTTGCCGAGGCTGATGTTTCTGGCGTCTGTGTTGCCGACTTGACCGATGGTGGCGTAGCAGTCGGCGCGGACTTTGCGCTGTTCGCCGGATGGCAGTTTGAGGGTGACGTAGGTACCTTCTTTTGCCATTAGCTGAGCGCTGGAGCCGGCGGAACGAACGATTTGTCCGCCTTTTCCGGGTACTAGCTCGACGTTGTGGATGCTGGTACCGAGGGGAATGTTCTTCAGGGGAAGGGCGTTACCGATTTCGATCGGCGCGTCTGGGCCTGAGACAATTACTGTACCGACGTTTAAGTTGAGCGGGTGCAGGATGTACCGTTTTTCGCCGTCTTTGTAGAACAGGAGGGCGATGCGGGCGTTGCGATTGGGGTCGTATTCGATCGCCTTGACGGTAGCTGGAATGCTGTGTTTGTCGCGGCGGAAGTCGATGTCTCTATACAGCCGTTTGTGACCGCCTCCCCGGTGGCGGCAGGTGATGACGCCTCGGTTGTTGCGGCCTTGTTTGGTGTGCTTGTTGCTGGTTAGAGACTTTTCAGGCTCTGATCTGGTAATTTCAGCGAAGTCCGAGACGGTCTGTTCCCGGGTGCTGGAGGTATAAGGTCGGTAAGAACGGATGCCCATAATCGATCTATTTTAGATTTTGGATTTTGGATTTTGGATTTGACGTTTATCGATTTTAGATTTTAGGTTGAAGATTGGCGATCTTTGGTTAACTTACGAGTTTTCTAGTTTGAGAATTTCCACCAGTTAACCGCAATTTAAAATCTAAAATCTAAAATCTAAAATCCAAAATCGTCTAGACTTCTGGGAATAGGAGTTTGCGGATCGAGTCTCCGTCCGTCAGAGTTACGGTTGCTCGCTTGTAACAAGGTTTAAAGCCGACGAATTTGCCAACTCGACGCTTTTTGCGCGGCGGGTTTTGGGTGTTAACTGCGGTGACTTTAACCTTAAACAGTTCTTCGATTGCAGCTTTGATTTGAGGCTTGGTCGCTTTGGGGGCTACGTCGAATGTGAATTGATTTAACTCCATCATTCGGGTAGCTTTCTCGGTGAGAATCGGACGCTGGATCAAATCTGCGTAGTCGCGGGGGTCGATTTTACTCACCGTAAATCTCCTGAATTTTAGCTATGGCTGTAGATGTGACAATAATTTTGTCAGCCGCGAGAACGTCGTAAACATTCAGGGAAGTTGCCAAGATGACGTTTACTAATTCGATGTTGCGTCCTGATAAGTAGACGTTTAGTTGCGGTTCTGGCAAGATTAACAGAACTTTTGTATCGGGTTCGATGCCCCAGCGAGCGATCGCACTCAGCAATTCTTTGCTTTTCGGTCTCGGAAATTGCTCTGCAAATTCTTCAACCACAATGATGTCTTCGGTGCGACTTTGGAATGCTGTCCGCAAAGCGAGACGGCGTTCCTTTTTGTTCATTTTGACTTCAAAGTCTCTCGGTTTTGGCCCGAAGATGACACCGCCGCCCCGCCACAGCGGAGAACGGATCGAACCTGCTCTGGCTCGGCCGGTGCCTTTTTGACGCCAGGGTTTGCGGCCGCCGCCTCTGACTTCCGATCGAGTTTTGGTGCAAGCATTTCCTTGACGGGCGTTATTCAGTTGCCGCGTCAATGCTCTGTGAACGATGTGAGACGCATTTTCTTCTTTGGCTACGCGCAGTTCTAAAGTTGTTTCCCCAACTTCTTCGCCTTGCCAATTTCGCACTACACAATTAACCATATCTTTTGTCCTTTGTCTGTTGTTAGTTGTCTGCTGTTAGTTGTCTGCTGTCTGTTGTCTGTTGTCTGTTGTCTGTTCTCAGGTCTTAGTTTTCAGCTCTTAGTTTTCAGCTCTTAGTTCTTGCTTGCTACTAACGGCCAAACACTATCTACTGACTGCTGACTACTGACTACTTACTACTGACTAACGTCCTACTTTTTTCTCAGGCACAACATTGACTAAGGCGCCAGCTTTGCCGGGAACTGCTCCCTTAATTAGCAGCAAATTCTGCTCTGTATCCACCCGGACAATTGTTAGTTTGCGGACGGTGACTTGAACGTTGCCCATACGTCCTGCCATTCTTTTCCCGGGATAAACGCGACCGGGAGTAGTTCCAGGTCCGATCGATCCAGGCTCGCGGTGGTTCTTGGAACCGTGAGACATGGGGCCTCGTTTAAAGTTGTGGCGCTTTTGAAAACCTGCAAAACCTTTACCGATGCTTGTACCGATGACATCTACTATTTGTCCCGGTGTAAAGGTATCTGCTTTTAGTTGTTGACCTAATTCAAATGAACTGGTATCTTGCAAGCGGTATTCCTGCAAGTGGCGCAAGGGACTTGCCCCAGACTTGCCAAGGTGTCCCAATTCTGGCTTGTTGAGAGCCTTTGGCTTGACTTCGTTGTATCCAACTTGAACGGCACTGTAGCCGTCAGTTTGTTTCGTTTTAATTTGCGTTACTGTACAAGGCCCTGCTTGTATGACGGTGACAGGGATTGCTCTCCCTTGGTCGTCAAACACTTGAGTCATGCCTAGTTTAGTGCCAAGAATGCCTACAGACACGGATTTTTTTCCTTTTATGTACGCAAGAGGTTTCGGATTGCGAAGTTTACGTCAATCCGCTTGCTCTTGTGCAGAAACATTTATTTCAGTGTTCCTGCAATTAACTGTTATCAACCAACAGCCTTCCTCGGTGTTTAAAATTGGAGTTTTAAATTTGGGAGCGAGCTTGTGGAAGTCTTGCAAGAGTTTAGATCTGCGGCTTTTTACCTGCTAAATCTCCGAGTTTTTTTTTCGGTCTTGCTTGTTTGCGCCAGGACTTGAGCATAAATATACTCAGTATCCTTTACGGCGACGACAATTCACAATAGTACATGAAGTGTTTGCCGTTTGTCAAGGCCGCGATGAGAATTTTTCGCCTCAACTTTAGGATTTATAATATTTCAAGCTCGCAAGCAGCGATCGACCAAATTTTGATACAGCAGGAAACAGAAATTTATGGGACTGATTACGACGGGATCTGATCTGATTCGGGATTTGGAAAAGTCGGGGTCGCTGGCCCTGTACGTTCCTTTAGAGGGAGGATTTGAGGGGCGCTACCTGCGGCGGCTGAGAGCTGCAGGTTACGGTGCGCACACGATTACGGCGCGGGGTTTGGGAGATTTGGCGATGTATTTGACGGGAGTTCACGGGGTGCGGCCGCCGCATTTGGGCAAGAAAACTACTGGCAACGAAGCGGCTGTGGGTTATACATACTACCTGCCGCCGATTTTGCAAACTCAATTAGACAATTTGCCGCCGAAAGCAAAAGGACTGGTGCTGTGGATTATTGAAGGGCAAATTTTGTCTAGTCAGGAGATTGAGTATTTGACTGTTTTGCCGACCTTAGAACCGCGAGTTAAAATAGCAGTGGAGATGGGTGGCGATCGAGCTTTTAGCTGGAAGCCACTTAAAGATGCTTTAGTTGCAGCTTAAATTCGGCTATTTTCGATCGCAAATCACCTAAAAAATGCAGCGAGCAACTAAAGCTCAACAGCTTCTGCTCGCTGGTTTTAATTTTTTTGGGAAAAAACTTAATTAACAGGAAAAATCTTATGCTTCAGAACCGCGATTATACACTCATCATTGACAAAAGCGGCAGTATGTACACGAAAGACCAGACGGGGGGTAAAAGTCGGTGGGCGCTCATGCAAGAATCGACGATCGCATTAGCGAATAAATGCGAAGAACTCGACCCGGACGGCCTAACAGTTTATTTGTTTTCGGGTCGCTTCAAGCGCTATGACAACGTAACATCAGCTAAAGTCGTGCAAATTTTCCAAGAAAACGAACCTTCGGGAACTACGAATTTAGCTGCTGTTCTGCAAGACGCCCTGAGCAGTTATTTTCAGCGCAAAGCATCCGGTAAGACCAAGCAAAATGGGGAAACAATATTAGTGGTGACGGACGGGGAACCGGACGATCGCAAAGAAGTGATGAAAACGATTATAGAGGCTTCGCGGAAGCTCGATCGAGATGAAGAGTTGGCGATTTCTTTCATTCAAGTAGGGAATGCGCCGGAAGCTACTAAGTTTCTCAAGATATTGGATGACGAACTGCAAAGCGCTGGGGCTAAATTCGATATCGTTGATACTGTCACGATGGATGATATTGAAGGAATGACCCTGACGGAGGTATTGCTGAATGCAATAACTGATTGAGGAGGCGGGCGAAGTTTCCGTGATTATATTGGGGGCAGTTTGCCCAGCAGCATTTTTTAGGGGGTTTAAGTTATGGAATCGATCGATCGCCTGTTAGGTGAACTTAAGGCAGAGTATCAAGCATCTCAAAAAATTGCTGAGTTGAAAAGTCAGGCGTCGGTGCAAGCACAAGCGCCGTCAAATCCAACATTTAAAACATCAGATATAAATTTGTATGCTAGTCCTTTGGATAAGGATTTGGCTCAAATTAAGGCTGAGTACGAAGCGCAAAATAAAGCTCAGGAAGCAGCTTCACTGGAACGGCTTAAGGCTGAGTACGAAGCGCAAAATAAAGCTCAGGAAGCAGCTTCACTGGAACGGCTTAAGGCTGAGCACGAAGCGCAAAATAAAGCTCAGGAAGTGGCTTCACTTGAACCGCGGCCAGCAGAAAAAGTCGTAGGGCCGCAGTTGGAGGTACAAACGCACAGACAGAAAGTTAGGCAAGCTCAGGTTTGGCTGAAAAAGTTGGATAAGAATTCCGATGAGGGATATTGGTTCGATCAGTTTGCTTTTAAGTATTCTTCGAGGATAGATGCAGCGATCGACTATTTGCAAGCTGTGAATGAGTTTGATTGATTCAACTACACGGTATTCACAATTTGTAAGGACGTTTTTTGGTTAATTGCCATCTCTATTTGTTGTAAGGACACGGCAGTGCTGTGTCTTTACAAAGCGTAAAATAAATATCATTTGTATCACGCTGGGTTTAGGATACGGCAGTGCCGTATCCCTACAAATGGCTAGCAAATAAATATCATTTATAGGAACACAGCACAGTTACTTCCTGTGGCTGCGAGAACCACGGGGAGGATTGATCCTACACTAATTTTTGGGACACAGAGGTAGGATTCAGCAGAGACAAAGCTGCCTTTTTTGCTGTATCTTCAGATAGCTGAATTTGTATTAACTCAACAATACCTTCACTGATAAAAGTATCTCTCAAAGCAGCTTTTTCTCCGCTGTTAAAAGTCGTTTCGTAAAACACTTCTCGAATTCCAGCCGCAATGACTAATTTCAAACAATAGATGCAGGGTTCTAAAGTGACGTAAATACTAGCCCCAGCAGTAGATATACCGTGTTTAGCAGCTTTGGCGATCGCATTTGCTTCTGCGTGAACCGCCCGCGAAGGCAAAATTTTGCTGGCATCGCAACTGCTTAAACCAGGATAGCAGAAGCCTTGAGTAGTACAGTGTGCCGAACCTGACGGCGAACCGTTATAACCCGTGGCTAAAATTTGCCTATCTTTAACTATTACCGCACCTACGGGAAATGCCAGACAAGTCGATCGAGTTGCGGCTAATTTTGCCAACATTAAAAAGTATTCGTCCCAGTTTGGTCTTTGAAGGGGTTCGTAGTTGTCTGGTGTATTGTCCATTTAAAATGTAGAATTATAACTGTATTGAGACAAGTGATTTATGGCGAGATTCCAGTCGAGCCAAATCCATTATCTCCCCTAGAGCTGGTACTTAACATTTTTACTTCTTCAATTTCCACGTGAATTACCGGCGCGATTACCATTTGAGCAATTTTCATGCCTTTTGTCACTTGAAAAGAAGTTTGACCGTGATTGATTAAGATTACTTTGATTTCGCCTCGATAGCCCTCATCTATTGTTCCTGGTGCATTGAGTACAGTGATTTGGTGCTTGAGAGCTAAACCGCTTCTGGGACGAATTTGAGCCTCTGTTTTTTGGGGTAATTCTATGGATATGCCTGTATTAATTAACTGGCTTTTTCCCGGAGTAATTTCTAATTCATCTATAGAAAATAAGTCCAGTCCAGCATCAGTATCATGGGCATACTGCGGGATTATCGCTAATTCATGCAGTTGCAGAATTTTTAGTTTCATTTTGTTTCTTCCTTCTACCTTCTACCTTCGGCTACAGCAGATTCCACGTTTATGAAGTATACCCCATATCGCTCAATCCCCGTAGGGACAAAGCACGGTGCGGTGTCCCTACTACACTTCATTAACCTGGAGTACGCTGTATATTACGGCGCTAGCCTTGCTTTTCCCAGACGAGTAGTTGTGTACCAATTGGCAATGTCCGGTGCCCAATTCTCAAAATGAGGCCACATCATTTCGCAGAGTTTTTGAATTTCCAGTTGAGCATTTTTCTTATTTCTCAAGTCAGAAAAATGCAGGAAAGACCTTAAATTGAAACTGACTACAAAATGCTGACGGTAGTCAAAGGGTAATTTGCCTCTGGCGTGTTCCTCGGACATACCGGCGTCGAAGTCAATTTTATAACGTTTAGCGGCTTCTAGACACCACTCTAAATCTTTTTGTCTTTGTTCGGGAGAATAGTAGTATTTTTTGCCTTCGCGGTCTGTATAATAATCTACTGGACGCAGGTAAAAAATATCTTCTATGTCTTTTTTGCCGACTGCTGCATCCAGGAATTGATTGCCTGTATAACGCAGAGATTGCACATCAAATGATACTCCTACACGATGTGTCCTGGCTTGCTGCATGACACTGTGGGGAAAGTAGCCGCAATTAAAAATAATTTGGGGATGTTCTAAGGGGCCGTAATGCCCCCGATCGCCTGCGAGGAGCCTTTTGATGATAATTTCGCCACATTCTGCGTCTGAGGGCCAGGAATCGCGATCGTCAAACACGAAATTCTCAGTATAGTCTTGATGGAGGGCTGCGTAAATTACTTGCTGAGGATTTGGTGTTTGAGAAATAACTTCTACTCGAAATCTATCCATATATATTTTTATTTTTGAAGCTCGCTATAGTTGAAAAATTTAACATTTTAAATTATTTCATAAGATGGCATTCTTGGCAAGTTTTTTAAGCTAATAATTCGTTCACAGCTACGCTAAAATCTGAGTCCTAGTAAAGTTACCCGATCGCAGCATATTCTTGAGGTTGTAAATATTTGCCGTTAGCGCAGCCCTCGAAGAGGCTCGCACTTTTTACCGTCCAGCCGCTGACAATGGCTGTTTGCCCCGTTCCGCAAATTAATTGATTTGGTTTGTATAGGGGTTTGTACTCAAATTTATTGACGAGATTTGTGGCTGTCATGGTTTACCGTTTTTTGCACCGCGTACTACTATATCAATAGTTTGGATAGTTTGAAGGGGCGATCTGGCTGAACACTTCGAGAGATAGGATAGAATGCAGCCAAGGAATAAAGAACCTTTAATGATGCTCATCTTCCTGTTGTGAACCACTTCTTTGTAGCTTGTTTCATCGACTTCAGTGCCGTGTGATGCGGCGATCGCACGGGCCAATGACAACTGCTCACTCTCTAGATAGCTCCTCATCTCTCAAATTCTGTTTGAGCGGAATTTGAATTACAAATTCCGTACCTTCTCCAGAGTGTGAGCTGCAACTTAAAGTGCCCTGATGCCGATCGGTGACGATCTGATAACTCATTGCCAGCCCCATGCCAGTGCCACTTCCAACCGGCTTGGTTGTAAAGAAGGGGTCAAAGATTTGCTGTTTGATAGCTTCTGGAATGCCGATGCCGTTGTCCTCAATTCGGATCTGGGCCCGACTCTCGTCGATGATGGCCGTATGAATGGAGATTGCGGGAGTCATTTGTTTTCCCTGCTTAAACGCGATTTCAATGGCGTCAATGGCGTTAGATAAGATGTTCATAAAAACCTGATTGAGCGGTCCCGGATAGCACTCCACCAGGGGAAGAGAACCATAGTTTCGCAGGATTTCTATTCCTGGATGATTAGGCTTGGGCTTCAGACGGTTGCCCAGAATAGCCAGCGTGCTATCAATGCCATCATGAATATTGATTGATTTAACTTCTGCTTCATCCAGCCGAGAGAATGTTCGTAATGCTAAGACAATTTCTTGAATTCGTCGCGCCCCCTCTTTCATTGATTCGATCAGCTTAGATAGATCGTTAACCATAAAATCTAAATCCATCGCCTTTGACTGCTGTGCGATCGCTGCTGGAGGTTCGGGGTAATGAGTCTGGTAGGCTTGCACGAGTTTTAAGAGTTCTTGAGTGTATTCATCGGCATGACTGAGATTGCCATAGATGAAATTGACTGGGTTATTAATTTCATGGGCAACTCCGGCAACTAGCAGCCCCAAACTCGACATTTTCTCGCTTTGAATCAGTTGAGTCTGGGCCAGTTGTAGTTCTCTCAGGGCAGTTTCAACTTCATCCTTTGCCG
This sequence comes from Microcoleus sp. MOSTC5, assembly GCF_036701825.1. Taxonomy (NCBI): domain Bacteria; kingdom Bacillati; phylum Cyanobacteriota; class Cyanophyceae; order Oscillatoriales; family Microcoleaceae; genus Microcoleus; species Microcoleus sp. MOSTC5. Next base: position 25,431 of record NZ_JAUBRK010000023.1, read on the forward strand.
CTTTTAGCTCAGCCGTGCGTTCTTCGACTCGATGCTCTAATTGTTCATTGGCTTGTTCCAGCGTGTTAAATGATTCCTGTAACTGTTGAGCCATGCGGTTAAACGACTGCGTGAGTTCTTGCAACTCATAGACGGATGATTCTGTCACCGCTTGGCTCAGAGTTCCGGCAGCCATTGCCGAAGATGCTTGATTGAGCTGCAAAATCGGTTGAGTAATCCAGCGAGTGGTGAGTATGCCAATTCCCAGAGAGATAGCTAGCGCCAGTAGACTTAACAAAATCGTACTTTGAGTATTGGCATTAATTTGTGCCATAAAGTCTGATTCTGGAACGGTGACAACCACCAGCCAGTCAATCCCCCTGCCATCCCGAAAAGGAGCAACTTGCACGAACTGGCGTGTACCTTTAATAGAAAACTCAAGCTGCTGAAATCCCTGGATCTGGTCAAAATCTTGAAACTTCTCTAGCAAAAATTGGCTTGTTTTCTGAGTGGTGGAATTTTCGCTATCGATCGCATTGAGTCGTTCAATCCGCTCTTCTGGCAGTTGCACAACTTTGTCTGGATAATATCGGAACGGTTTTTCGCCTGTAGAGGTGGCAATCATTTCTCCAGAACGTTCCAGAATAAAACTTTGTCCGGTTGTTCCTATTTTGAGGCTTCTGAGAAAATCCCCAATCATTGACAAGTTTAAGCTCGCCATCCACACGCCTTGCAGCTCACCTGCCTGGTTGTATACGGGTTTGCCAGGCGCAATATACATCGTTTTGCCACTGACGTGCCGAAACACTTTTCCCCAGGTTGCTTCCCTCTGCTGGACTGGAATTTTGTAGTAAGGCCGTTGGTGTGGCTCAAAGTTCGGCTCGCCAGCGCTTATGACTTCGAGTCGTGAGCCGCTTGAGTTAGTACGGTAGGTGATCAGCGCACGGTTACTTTCTACTTCAGAAGTGCGGATCACGATCGCACCATCATCTTGCCGCTCAGCACCAAAAAACTCTTGGTTGGTTGTAATGAACGCTGTCAGGCTGAGATTCCTAAAAGCAGGAAGTTGTCGCCACAGGAACTTCTCTATATCCCTTCCGTTATTAAGGTCGATCCGGTTTTGGCTTCGTGCAGCTTCATAACTTTCAAACGCTTGAAAAGGAGTGGCAACCAAGTGAGTTAGATTTTGCGCGATGCGATCGCTCGTTTCGTGGCGCAACTGAGCTGCTACATCGTTCACGGCCTTCTGTCCGTTCCTGAAGGAAAGATAACCGATAATACCCACTGCGCCCACCGTTTGAACAACAAATGGGACAATTAGAATCGCCTGTAATGGCACTTTAAAGAGCTTCGGGAAGGAAGGAGGCGATGATTCATCTGGCATACTGGCATTGTTCCGTTAATGATATCTATAACAAAGGTTGAGTTCAGCGGCGGCAGATCGCCTTTGCAGCATCAGCCATCATCTTTATACCGCCGCTGCAACGATTTCTTATGCTGCGTCAACGCAGATCTTTGCCTGAATGTCTTTTACAGCGATCGCCTTCACGGGAATTGAAATCACAAACTCTGTACCTTCACCTAAATTAGAGTTGACTTCTAGAGTTCCAGAGTGTTTCTGGACTACGATTTGACGAGCGATCGCCAATCCTAGCCCTGTTCCTTGCCCCACGCCTTTGGTGGTAAACAGATGCTCAAAGATTTTTGGCTTCACCGCATCTGTCATGCCAATCCCATTATCCTGAATTCGGATCGCTGCCTGAGATTCCGACAATTGAGTTTTGACAGTAATCTGGTTGGGGTTGGCTTTGATCTGAGCAAAACTGCGTCCTTTATTTGATTCCTCAAGGGCATCGATCGCATTGGCCAGCAGATTCATAAATACCTGATTCAACTGTCCGGCAAAGCATTCTACCTGTGGCAGATCGCCATAATCTGTGATGACTTTAATTTCCGGGCGAGATTCGTTGGCTTTGAGGCGATGTTTGAGAATCAAGAGCGTGCTGTCTATCCCGTCGTGGATATTGTAATGAATGGGGCGATCGGAATCCGAACGCGAGAAGGTTCTTAAACTGGTACTGATTGTGCGAATGCGATCGACTCCTTCTTGCATCGAATCGATCAACTTGGGTAAATCCTCTTGCAAGTATTCCAAGTCTATTTCTTCCACGACTGCCTGTAGCGAGGCACTTGGACAAGGGAGTTCTTTTTGGTAGAAATCTATCAGTTTAAAGAGGTCTTTAATATAGTCTTGAGCGGGTTTCAGATTGCCAGCAATAAAGCCAAGCGGATTATTAATCTCGTGCGCGACACCCGCCACTAAATTGCCCAAAGCAGACATCTTTTCGGTGTGGACTAACTGAAGCTGAGACTGTTGCAGTTGTGTGAATGCTGCTTCTAAATCAGCCGTTTGCTCAGCTACACGCTGTTCGAGATTTTTAGTTAACTGCCGTAGCTGCAAATGAGTTTTCACCCGTGCCAGCACCTCTTGTTCTTGAAAGGGTTTGGTGATGTAGTCCACAGCACCCAGAACAAATCCTTTCACCTTACTGTCGGCATCGGAGAGAGCGGTCATAAAAATGATCGGAATACTGGCTGTCCTGGGATCTGCCTTCAGACGTTGGCAGGTTTCAAAGCCGTCAATTCCTGGCATTTGAACATCGAGCAAGATCAGATCGGGAGGATAAGCTTGGACTCTCTTAAGAGCGCGATCGCCATCGATCGCGGTTGCTACTTCGTACCCCGCATCACTTAAGGTTTCACAAACCACTTCTAAGTTTGCAGGGGTATCATCCACCACCAGAATTAATTCAGGACTAGACATCGGCTTTCTCCCTTGTGAGGTGTTGTTTCAGCAAGTCTTCAATCTCTTCGGCTTTAAATTGCTTCGCAAGTTGAATAATTTGTGAGGCAAAACTAGCGTAGTGAGGGTTAGAGCGAGCAATCTGCTCTGTGTGTTCTCGGAGCCGTTTTAAATGGCCTTTTTGGGCCATTTCTAGTAACGTCTTTAACTCCACAGTGGTAGGAAAAATAGTTATCTCTGAATTTTGTAATCCAGTCGTCGGAGTGGATGGCTGAGAATTACTTGATGTCGTTTCATATTTCCACTCCAATTTTAAATGAGTGGCTAAGAGGTTAAATAATTCACTGACTTCCACTGGCTTTGCTAAGAAATCATTTGCCCCTGCTTCTAAACTCATCTGTCGATCGGCTTGTGCCACTGATGCAGAAGAAACAACGATCTTCTGGTGTTGCAAATCATTGGCACTGCGAATTTGTTTGAGCAGTTCAAAGCCGTCCATCACTGGCATCACCAAATCTGTAATCGCTAAGTCAGGTTGAGACTGTCGGATTTTTTCCAATCCTGCTTGTCCATTTTCTGCCTCACTAAGTTGGAATCCTAGTGGTTCTAACAAGTTGACGAGAACGGCTCGGTTTTCCCAACGATCGTCTACCACAAGTATGCTGCGCCGTTGTCCTTCGTAACCAATAATTTGTTTTCCTGTTGTGAAGGAGTTTTGCTGTACCCAATCGGTGGCGATCGCCAGTTCCACCTCAAAAAAGAACTCACTGCCGACTCCGGGTTGGCTCTTAACTTGGATTTGTCCGTTCATGAGTTGGACAATTCTTTGGCTGATCGCCAGTCCTAAACCCGTGCCCTCGGCTTGGCGCTGGCGATCTCCGACTTGTTCAAAAGCCTGAAAAATTTGATCCAATTGATCGGGCGCAATTCCTACGCCCGTATCTTCAACTTGAAATTTGAAAGAGCGAGTGGACGGATTGGCATGATTCTCAACTACGGCAACCTCGATCGTAACAGCACCTTTGTCGGTGAATTTAATCGCATTTCCCAGCAAGTTGAGTAATACCTGCCGCAGCCGTTTTTCATCGGCAAAAACCCCTTCCGGCAACTGCGGATCGGGATCGTAAACGAAGTCAATGCCTTTTTGGTCGGCACGAATACGGCAGATTTCAGCCACGCCTTGGAGGAATGAGGGAAAGTGAATCGCTTTAGGTGTGAGTTCTAGTTTGCCGGCTTCAATTTTGGACAAGTCCAACACATCGTTAATCAGCGTCAGCAAATGAGAACCGCACTGGTAAATGACCTCTACCCCATGACGTTCTTTTGCTGGCAATGCGCTGCTGCGGTTGAGGATTTGAGCATAGCCTAAAATGCCGTTGAGGGGAGTGCGAAGTTCGTGGCTCATGTTGGCGAGAAATTCGCTTTTTGCTTGGTTCGCGCTATCGGCTACCAGTTTTGCTTCTTTCAGTTCTGCGGTGCGTTCCTCAACCCGACTTTCCAGTTTAATAAAGGAGGTTTTGAGTTGACCTGCCATCTGGTTAAAGGAATCTGCCAGCGATTCTAATTCACTAATGCCTTGCACCTGAAGTGTTTGGTCCAACTGTCCGAAGCTAATAGCCTGACTGGCTTTTTGTAGCTGCAAAATCGGTTTGGTAATCCAACGCGAAGTTAACAAACCCAGTATAGTCGTCACCGCCAAAGCCCCTAGACACAGCAAAATAGTGGTGCGAGTATTGGCATTGATTTGTGCCATAAAATCTGATTCAGGCACCACAACGACGCTCAACCAGTCGATACCTCGTTCATCTTGAATGGTTGAAACTTGAACAAACTGCCGCTGATTTGCCAGCATAAAATCAAGCTGTTGACTTTGTTGAATGGCGGTAAAGTTGCCAAACCGATCGAGGATTGCTTGCGCTGTGGCACGAATTACAGAATTTTCAGACTTCTCGGCGGGAATTTGTTGCAAATTCTCATTTTTCAGGTCAATGATGTAAGGCTCTTTAATAGTTGAACTTGCAATCAGATTACCCGATCGATCGATAATAAAAGTTTGACCCGTCTGCCCTACCTTTAGCTCACTCAGAAAGCGATGAATCTTGCTAGTCCGAAAGACACTATTTTGAACCCCCAACAACGTTCGATCCTCGCTATAGATTGGCTGGCATAGGGAAATTGCAGACTCTTTAGTTGCCTTGCCTACGAAGGGCTTTGTCCAGGCTGGTTTTCCGGTTTCCCGTGCAAGCGTATACCAACGTCGTTTCAGTGGGTTAAAATCTGGTTGAGTTTCGATCAGGGCAATCTGTTGACCTCGATCGTCTAGGCTATAAATTGAGCGCTGCGGGAGATTCGCTTTGCTACCAATCCGAGAAACGATACTTCCATCTATTAGCTCCTCTATCGACACGCTCGTGCCGTCAGGCTTGGCAATCGTCATTTGTTCGATGAGGTCTTGCCTGGCTAACAGCCAGAGCATCTGCTCCAGTTTCGCTACATCGGTTAAATCTAACTGTTTCTTCTGAGCCGCAGCCACAATTACTTGTCCGGCAATATAAGGTTTTTCCAAATAGTTCAGAACTTGCAGGTTGAGGCGATCGCTCATCTCTTGTCGTAACTGACTGGCAACATCATTGACTGCCTTCTGTCCATTTCTCAGTGAAATATATCCGGTTAATCCAACTGCTGCAAAGATTTGTAGAACAAACGGGACAATCAAGAGCGATCGCAGGGAAAGTTTGCGCTTAAGTTTAAATAGATTCAGGGATGAGTTTGGCACAGACATGGTAGTGGCTTTTATATAAAATAGACTTGAGGAATTGCTAACTTGATGTTCAATCCACCTTGATAGAGCTTTCAAGAAGCTTAAATTCCTGGCTAGACACCGACGCTAACAATTAATGTCGTACCTCCAACGAGCAGTTGCATTACTAAGTTGGGAGTGGTTTTCTCTTTTTCACGGAAGTGCAACAATCGCTGAGTTGGTTGATGTGCCGTTGGTTGGTGGAGTCGCTGGGAGACTGCGATCGGCTCGGATCTGTTAGCCGACTTTTTTTTGTAGTAAATCGGGCGATCGTTCTGGCTCAAGTTTAAAGGCGATCGCACTCCACCCGCAATCTCTCAACCCAATTCCAATCGAAGACTACCGCTTACATAAAATCGCAGATAAAGCCTAGGGCTTCTAGTCGTGAGATTAATCTACTTACCGTTTAAGGTCAGTCATTTTCAGTCTAAACCGCATTCCCCTAATCCGATCTCTTAGCACAACTGGTTTGATTTCTCACTTCTAGATCGCAATTTTTATTTAATAATTCTTTCTCTTCTTGAGTGATGCGAAACGTAATAGATACATCGGGCTTGGGCATTGACAGATACCACAGCTAGAGATACCTTAATTATACTGGTTAAAGTATTGAACTACTTTACCCTCTAGAAACAAGTCAGTATTTGTACTTTCTGGATAAAAATAATTAGCTGTGAGACCCCGCGCTGCTACTTCTTTTGCAAACACCCCTGTTAACTGCTCTACTGCTGCTTTGGTTGCTGAGTAAACGCCATGAGTCGGCAACATCAAACGGGTAACAGACGCAGAAAAATGATTGCCCATCCACGATCGTCAAGCCGAGTTGCGGTCTCTTACAAACCTAGAAAAACGCCTTTGACGTTGATTTGGAAAAGCGGAACGTTAGATTTAGAGCGCGATCGACTTTATTAATACTTCTAATTTACCTCTAGAGCGATCTTAAACTCGATTTTATCGCTCCCACATTCTCATTAAACCCTATCCTAAGCTAAAGTTTCTAATTTTAATAAATTATTTTAACAAATTCCTCAAGCCAACAATTCATTCACAGCTACGCTAAAACCTGCAAGTACCCTTTGAGTGTTAACAACTTCATCGGCATTAAACAACAACCAGCGTTGCCCCGCATGGACAAATATTAATCTAGCTTCAGGAAACAGCAACCAAACTTCTAAACATCCCGATTCCAAATATTCCTGAGCTTTCGCAAATAACTCTTCGCCGCTATCTTCCGGGGAAGCAACTTCCGCTATCAAAGGAAAACTTTGGGAAAATGCTGTAAAATTGCCTGATTCTGGCAACAATTCAGGAGTAATGTAAGCAACATCGGGACGGCGACCCTGTTTGTTAGTGCGACAAAGTATTTCTGTAAGAACTTCTCCTCCTTGTCCGCTGGATTCTTTATAATTTCCCCAGAAACGTGATAATTTAGATTGAGCTAGACTGTGCTTGAATGTCATTCCTGTTTTCTCCACTAAGTTGCCGTCAACCCATTCCATTCTATCAGCAGGCTTGACTAAAAACTCTTCTAGAGATATGACTTTTTTTTGGTCAGATTCTGGGTTAATTTCGGGTATATTTTCTAATTTTGGATGTGATTCTGGCTCTGAGTTTGGGTCGGCATTTTTGGGTATAATTATAGTAGCTGTCATGCTCTAAACCTCTGTTTAACGATTATAAGTTTACAAGCGATCGCTCTCGATCGCTTCTTTACGATCTTAGGGAATTTGGTAGATTTTGTCTTTTCAACTTAGCCCTACAATTTATATATCATAGCAATTAAGAAAGGTGACTTTCATGATTCTCTCAAACCGTTTTTCTGAAGCCCTCACCTATGCCGCCGAATTGCACGCTACCCAACTTCGCAAAGGTTCGGGCGTTCCCTACATTGCCCATTTGTTGGGCACTGCTAGTATAGCTTTAGAATATGGGGCAAATGAAGATGAGGCGATCGCAGCTTTGCTTCACGATGCGATCGAAGATCGAGGCGGCGCCACCACCCGCGAAGCCATCCGCCGCCGCTTTGGCGATACCGTCACAGCGATTGTAGACGGCTGTACCGACAGTGACGAGACGCCGAAACCCCCTTGGCGTCAGCGAAAACAAGCTTATATCGATCGCATTTCTACAGCTTCAGCCTCAGTGAGATTAGTCTCGGCTGCTGATAAACTTTATAATGTTCGATCGATCCTGAAAGATTCCCGTCAATTGGGTGACGTTGTTTGGGAACGCTTCAAAGGCGGCAAAGACGGTTCTCTCTGGTATTATCGTTCTTTAGTAGAAGCATTCCGCAAAGCTGAGTTAACGCCTATAGTTGAAGAATTAAACCGCACAGTTTTAGAATTGCAACAGTTTTCTGAAGGCTGAAGACTGAAGGTAAAAATCACTAATTATCAATTACCAATTACAGTCACAAAATGGCAAATGTTCGCTTAGAAAATATTACCAGACGTTACCAAAACGTCACCGCGATCGAAAACATCAGCTTCAAAATCCCGGACGGGGAATTTTGGGTATTAGTCGGGCCCTCCGGCTGCGGGAAATCCACAATTATGCGGACAATTGCCGGCTTAGAAACCGCAACTTCCGGCAATCTTTACATCGGAGATAATTTAGTTAACAACATTCCGGCCAGACAGCGGGATGTAGCAATGGTGTTTCAAAATTACGCGCTTTACCCGCACATGACTGTCGCAGAAAATCTGGCTTTTGGATTGCGGATGCGGAATGTTGACCCGACTAAAATTCAAGAACGAGTTGAAACAGTAGCCCGATCGCTCTCGATCGACCACCTCCTCAAGCGTAAGCCCAAACAGCTATCAGGCGGACAGCAGCAGCGGGTAGCACTGGGAAGGGCGATCGCCCGCGAACCGAAAGTATTCCTTTTAGATGAACCGCTTTCTAACCTCGACGCTCAACTGCGAGACGACACTAGAGCAGAACTAAAACAACTGCATCAACGGCTGGGAATTACCACAGTTTACGTCACCCACGACCAAGTGGAAGCTATGACTTTAGCTGATAAGATTGTAGTCTTAAATGGGGGAAAAATTCAACAAATTGGAGACCCGCAAAGCATTTATGCCAAACCAGCTAACCGCATGGTTGCCACATTTTTAGGCAATCCGGCCATGAACATTTTGCCTGTAATATATACTAACGAATCCTTTCAAGTAGGAAATCAAGCTTTAGCCTGTCCGCCCTCGATCCAGAAAAAATTGCAGGCGAGAGAAGGACAAGGATTTGATTTGGGCATCCGTCCAGAAAATATAGAAATCTTTACGCCACAAACAGTAGAAGATGATGATTTGAAAACCGATGTTTGGGCTTTAGAAAAAGTTCCTCTTGATGTAGAGGTAAAAGTAGTGGAACCTCTGGGGCGAGAAACTTTAATCCGCGCGAGTTTGCCTTTGGTGAGCGCTGAAACTACTGTACAGTTACAAATACCTGCGAGTGTTCGCTTGCGATCGGGCGATCGGCTGAAGGTACAGCTTGACTTCGATCGACTATTTATATTTGACCCATCCACAGGTGAGGCGCTTTATCCTTAACTCGATTGAACCTAAAATTTGGAAATCTCAAATCTTAAATAGATAGGATTTGTACACGCTGACTCAGAAACCGGTTTTCTTGCTGTATTTCTCGTTCCTCGTCCCAAATTTTTAGTAGAAACCGGATTTCTCCCCCCATGCGTAAGTCCTGATAGACTGACTTTTGGAGTGGGGAGGTTTTTATTGCTCGTTACAAAAATTTACACTTGACATTTATTAATTTACGGAGTAATGATACAATTAGTGTCCGCCCCAAAGAAAACTATCATCTCAAAGGCGTATCATTCCTGGCTCGGCGCGATCGCCACCTACGACTGCGCATCTTCCGGCTAAGAAGCGGCCTGACGCGCCGACTTGGGAGCAACTGGCGAACCAAAAACTCATAAAAATAAAAACATTCTAGCGGCATTTTTAGATGAATCTCGACAACCTGCCTCAAATGCTGCAAACAGGATTTCACCTGACTTTAGGTGCAACTTCCTTTTTAATTGAGACATTGCAAGATCCGTTAAAGCGAGAAGAAAATCTTGACAAACTGAAGTCAGATTTGGGCCAGCTCGCCGATGAGCTGCTGGAAAAAGGAGAAATGACCGATCGAGAAGCGCGGAATTTTGTAGATACTATTTTCTCTCAACCGAGGGAGCGGGAGAATGCAGACAGCGAATCTGTCTCGCCCAAGGAATCGGATGCAGCGACTGATGCTCCTCCCGAGTCGGTTGTACAGCCTGACGTAAAGCTAGAGATTCAAGAATTAACTGCACACATGGCAGCGCTGAGGGCCGAATTGGAAAATTTGCAGACCGAAAATTTCCAGGATTAAAGAATCAAGATTCTCTAACACAGCCGGAGTTGACTTGGAAACTGACTTGCAAACTTATTTAAGAGAACCAAACTTTAGTCATTGTCCCAGTTTTCAGAACCGATCAGGTCGGCAATGCGATCGCGCAGCAAGAAGTCGCATTTTTCTAACTCGCACTCCACGCAAGCCCATTCTCGGGGTGGGATGAACTGACAAAGCGTGTAGATAGGCTGTTGTCGGCTCAGCACGCCCTCGTTCACGAGGTGGCGGGCTTCATCCTGGATGACATCTAAAGAGTATTGGATTTTGATAGTGGACTGAATCATAATGCGCCCTCAAGGTTTTAGTAAAAAAAAAATTATGGCCCTGGTAATAATATAATCCAAAATTCCGGATATGTAATTAAAATTTTGTCAGTATACAGGTATACAATTCACTGCCGTCTATTTTAAAAAATTATAGGAACGATTAGTAAGTGATGGGATTTGTCTTGGGATTTTGGCCGCAACTTTTCCGCGCTAGCAGGCCCATCTGCTGCAAAGCTCAATTCTGAATGTAGGAACCCGCGCCCGATTCCCGGTTTCTGGATGCTTCACCGCCAAAGCCAAAATTATTTCTTGCGAGAAACCGGGTTGATGAATTTAAGTCCTGACGCAGCAGCAAAAGAAAGATTTAGGAGTCCGGCAGTTCAAGCATTGCCCGTGGCGTCAATTCCAAACAGCACTTCTAGAGCGAGAGATTGCGCTACCGGCATCTGCCCGAAACAAAATACATAAGGAATACTCGGAGGCAAGTGCGGCAAAAATTGCTCTAAAACGTAGGGACTTCCGTAAATTAATACAGCTTGCAGTTCTCCCGTCTTTAATAATTTCTTAAACAAATCTTGAGCTGCTTGGGTCAAACCAGCACTGCCTCGGAAGCAATTGCCGCGAATGAAAATTTGCAGCAGTGTAGGAGAAAAATGCTCTGCACCTGCATTATCAGCGATCGCACCTGTGCGATCGTCAATCAGTTGCAATTCGTAACCAAACTGTTCGGGAAGGGCGATCGCCGGAGTGTGGTTTCCCAAAAACTCGCACCCCAAAACATCATCTACAACAATCAAATTCCGCAAAAGCTGGTTTTTTGGGGACTTTGAAACCTGCAAAGGCAGATTTCCGCCAAATTTCACAGAATCTCGCAAAATATCGGCAGCAGTTGCCCTTGAGTCAGGATTTGCCAGCAAACTTAAGTCTATCGAGTCGATGGATTGTAAATTCTTGCTTTCCCCCTTAGCAAGGGATTGGGGGGGGTCAGAAATCGACAAACCCACCTTTATTTTTGCTTCCCAAATTCGCTTGACAGATTCCTTGATTTGTGCTATATAAAGCCGTCCTTGAGTGACAGCTTCGCAGACAGCGAGAATCGCCCCTTCCGGGTCAAGCGGCATCAGCAAAACATCAGCACCAGCCTCAGCCGCCAAAACAGCAGCTTCATTAGTGCCGTACTTATTGGCGATCGCGCCCATCACCAAAGCATCCGTCACGATCAAACCTTCAAATCCCAACTCTTCTCGCAGCTTCCCGATCAAAATTTTGCGAGAAAGAGTAGCAGGAAACTCGGCATCCCAAGCCGGAATCAGCAAGTGAGCACTCATCACAGCATCGACCCCAGCAGCCATCGCCTCGACAAAAGGAGTTAACTCAACCTCAGCCAATCTCGCTGGCGAATGCGGCAAAACCGGCAATTCCAAGTGAGAATCAACCGCCGTGTCTCCGTGGCCGGGAAAATGCTTAGCTGTAGTCAAAACCGGGTGCGGGCCTGCGCCGCGAATAAAAGCAGCGGCTAATTTGCCGACAATTTCCGCTGTCTCGCCAAAAGCGCGGACGTTAATCACAGGATTGTCGGGATTGTTGTTAACATCAACCACCGGTGCGAGAACCCAATTGAGACCGATCGCCCTAGCTTCGATCGCAGTGACAGCGCCCATTGCTTCAGCATATCGATCTGCTTTACCTGCATCGTGCCGCGCCACTTCGGCAATTGCCATCGGCGGCCCGAACCAAGTCGCCCCCGCGAACCGCTGGCCTACACCTTCCTCAATATCAGCCGCCAGCAGCAGCGGAAACTTGGCCCAAGACTGCAATTGGTGCGATCGAACCGCCAACTCCGCAGCACTTCCCCCCACCAAAATCACACCGCCGACGCCCAACTTTTCCAGATAATAGCGGAGTTTGCTGGCAGTTGGTTCCCATTCGGGATAGCGAATTTGGTGGTCGAACAAGTAGCCAGAAGCGCGCACCACGAACATCTGGGCCACCAGTTCTGGTAAGGAAAGATTGTCAATCATTCGATTTTAGATTTTAGATTTTAGATTTTAGATTTGGGAATCGGGAATTGGGAATCGGGAATTGCGAATTGGTAATCAGGAATTATGAATCGGGAATCAGAAATTCTTTCCTCTTCCTTCTTCCTTCTTCCTTCTTCCTTCATAAACTAATTCTCGTCTGTTTCGTCAATTTCATCGTCAGCGAATTCTTCCTCCGCATCTAGAAGATCCGGTTTGCGATCGGCAGAAAGCTGATTCAGCAGTATCAGCATTTTATCGCCCCGTTCCAAAGAATGGTCTTCAAGAAAAATCACTTCCGGCGTCCGGCGCAGTTGCAATCGTTGGCCCAACTGGCTGCGGACGTAGCTAGTTGCAGATTTCAAACCCTCCATAGTCTCAGCCTTTGCCTCATCAGTACCGTAGATGCTGACAAAAATTTTTGTATGCTGAAGGTCTCCCGAAACAATTACATCGGTAACGCTAACCATACCGGCACCTACCCGGTCGTCCTTGATTCCATTCAGCAACATCAGGCTGACTTCCCGTTTAACCATTGAAGCTACACGCTCAATGCGACGACTTGTAGCCATAACACCTACTCCTCTACTTTCCTAATCAGCCATTTTCATCCCGATTGACAATTGTAGCGCGATCGGTCAGGGGTGTTACGGGCGATCGTCCGAGTTAGGGGTGAGATACAGCTTAGAGGAAAAAAAATGTTTGATTGCCTATAGGTGAATATATAGCTAATATAGAGAGGTAGAGTGAGAGACAGCTTAGAGGAAAAAAAATGTTTGATTGGATTGTCAAAACCGTAGCCGATGCTTCAGGGGTAACTAACCAGCTAAAGATAGCTGAATGGGCAAGATTGAACAGGACTAACCCTTTCGATATGGGAGCCAAAAACTACCAACGATGTCTTCATGACTTAGGGTTAGGCGGAAAATATCATGAACTTGAATATAAAAAAGATGGTACCCTAAAATATAAATAATTTTGCCGATAACTCCCTTAATTACGCTTCATAGTTCTTCATTTTATATCATACCTAATCAATCAATCAAACAGAAACATTCCTTGTTAAAATTACTTTATTGCCGTGTTTTTTTAGGAAATAAAAATTATGGAAAAAGAATTTACAATCGGTCAAAAAGTCAGAGTTGTGGCGATGCCGCCTTACGTCAAAACTGCCGAACCGATGCCGATGCTGCGGCCTGCGAATTTAATTGCGATCGGCGCTGAAGGTGTTGTGATCGATCGGCGTCCCGGCAATTATTGGGGCATTCGCTTTGAAAAAGGTGCTTTTCTGTTAGACAGTCAGTACATTGAAGCGGCGGAAACTAATGTAGAAGGTAATGGGTAATCGGGAATCGGGAATTGGGAATCGGGAATTGATATCACAACTTAAAATCTCCCTTTTCATACTCTCTTTTCCTTCTTCCCTCAACATCCCTCTGTTAAATTCGTTATACAATCTATTGCTCAACGTCCCTGTTTAAGAAGCCAGCTTAGCCTCAAAAGCCAAAGAATTAAGCGTCAAATCCCCCAAAACTTCCTCTAAACTAGGAGATATGAAGTTACAAGGTTGAGGCTTTCCCAAATAATAACCTTGAGCGTAATCTACCCCAAGTTCATTGAGTTTATCCATAATTATTTGGCTTTCCACATACTCGGCAATAGTTTTAATTCCCATGACGTGAGCAATTTTGGTAATAGCTTCCACCATTGCGATATCAATAGGATTGTCGGCAATATTCTTAATAAAGTTGCCGTCAATTTTGAGATAATCAATCGGCAAGCTTTTCAGGTAAGCAAAGGAAGACATCCCGCTGCCGAAGTCGTCCAAGGCAAACTGGCAGCCGAGTTCCTTGAGTTGCCAAATTAAGCTGGCTGCTTTGCTGAGATTAGCGATCGCCACGGTTTCTGTAATTTCAAAACAAATTATTTCTGGCGGTATTTGATGGATGGAAAACTGCTCTTGAATAAACTCGATAAACTTTTCTTCGTTGAGGCTGTCCCCAGAAAGGTTGATCGAATAAAGACTGGGATACTTGCCACATGAGAATTTGGGATTAGACAAAAGAGAGCAAGCAGGGAAGGTAACTATTTTATCGCTGTCTACCCCGGGGTTTTGGACAAATAAATTGGCCGTAAAAATTTTAGATAAATTGCTAAATAAAGTGCGAATTACCCAGCAGTCGATGGCGTGCATCAAGTTGTAGCGTTCGGCCGCCGGAATAAACGCCATCGGCGACACCAACTGACCGGTTTCAAGCTGCAGGCGGAGCAGGATTTCGCAGTGGGTTCCGGTGGTTGGAGAGTTGAGCAAATGTACGATCGGCTGAGAGTACAAGCAAAAGCGATTCTCTTCTAAAGCTTGATTAATTTGCACCACCCACTCGGTTTCGCCGTGCTGTTTGATTAATTCTCGATCGCCCGCTTGATAAACCTGCACCCGGTTGCGGCCTTTATTTTTAGCAGCGTAGCAGGCCATATCGGCCGCGCTCAAAACCGCAGATGTCGATACTGTTTTGGGATTAATTGTTACCAAACCGATACTGACACCGATCAAAAAAGTTTTGTCCTGCCAGCCAAACCGGAATCCCTGAATGCTTCGCAGCAGCGATTCTGCAACATCCAAGCCTCGTTCGAGGGGACTGTAATACAGGAGTACAGCAAATTCATCGCCGCCCAGACGCGCCAAAATATCGGTTTGGCGGATTTTGCCTTTAAATAGCTGGCTGACTTGGCGCAGCAATTCGTCGCCAGCAGCGTGACCGGAAGTGTCGTTAACTATTTTGAAGCGATCGAGATCCAGGTAAAGCATAACGTGTTCGTGCCCGTAACCTTGAGCACTGTGCAGGGCTTGTTCTAGCTGGTACTCAAATTCGCGGCGGTTGACTAATTGCGTCAGGGGGTCATGAGTTGCCTGCCAGGTAAGTTGTCGCGCTTGAGTTCGCACTTGGGTAACATCTCGGAATACAACGACGGCCCCGACAATCTTGCCGCTGCTGGCGTGGATGGGGGCGACGCAGTGGTCGATCGCAAATTCCTGGTTGTTGCGGGCAATCAGCAAGCTGTTGTGCCTTTGGTCAACAATCCGGCCTTCGCACAAAGCGATTTCGGCGATATTTTCGACCGGCAGTCGGGTAGTTTCATCAACTATTCTGAGTACGCTGTCGAGGGGCAAACCTTTAGCTTCCCAGGTAGACCAACCCGTGAGTTTTTCGGCAACTGGATTCAGGGTGGAAATGCAGCCGCCGGCATCAGTAGCGATTACGGCATCGCCGATCGATTGTAGAGTAACCTGAGCGAGTTCTTTTTCTTCAAAAAATGCTTGTTCCATGCGCTTGCGATCGCTAATATCCCGCTGCACGGACACCCAGTGGGTAACGTTCCCGGATGTGTCGGCAATGGGTACGCTGTTGAGTTCGACCCAATAAGTTGAACCGTCTTTACGGTAGTTAATCAATTCCACGCGTAGGGGTTCTCGGCGAGAGAAAGCACGGCGAATTTTAGCGACCTGGGCCGGGTCGCTGTTTGGGCCGCGCAAGCAACTGGGGGTTTGTCCGATGATTTCTTCGGGTAGGTAGCCCGTCATTTGGGTAAAAGCTTCGTTGGCATAGATGATGCTGGGATCGGAGATATCGCTGTGTCCCGCATCCATAATCACGATCGCGTCGTTAGCGTTAACTACGGCAGATTCTAGCAGTTGCAGCCGCACCTCGGCCCGCACGCGGGTAGCGATTTCGCTTTCTAGTGTGGCGTTAGTCAAGCTGAGTGATGCGATCGCTTTTTGCAATTCGCTAGTCTGTTCTACGACTGAATCGTGCAGAACATCGATCGCCCCGGACATTTCCATCGGGTCAAGTACCCGCAGTAAGTTGCTTTGAGTGACTATTCCCAGGAGTTCTCCCCGTTCCCCCGTTACTACCAACCTGCGCACTAAACGCTGCTGCATTTCAAGATGAGCTACCCACAGCGAGTCTTCTTGCTTGAGACTAAATAGGGGGGTACTCATCACTGTTTGGGCGATCGTTTGCGACAAATCTATATCTAAAGCTTGAAATTCGACAATATCCCGTTCTGTGACTATACCTACTGGAATTGGGAACGGCAAATTCATCGATAATTCTGTTGATTCTGTAATTACCACGCAGCTAACCCGGTGCTGCGCCATCAACTCGGCTAAAGTCATAACTGAGGCGGATCGAGGCGCTTGAATGACTTGTGCGGTCATTACTTCTTTCACGCTGCGCATTTTTAAGATATTTCCCGGTTGCAGCATGGCTTGGCGAATGCTTTCCGGCGTAATTACTCCTAAGAGTTGACCCTCGCTGTCCAATATTGGCAAATGGTTAATTCTTCGTTGCCGCAGCAGAATTAGGGCGCTGAAAATGTCTTGAGTCTCGGATTTTGTCAGAGTTGCTGCCGGCTGCCTCATCACTTCTGCGATGGTGACACCTTTTAAGTTTTTGCCCGAAGCAATCAAATCGACAAGATCCCTCTCGGTAAAGATTCCTTGCAATTGATAATTTTGAGCAGAGTGCGAGGATAATTTTTCGAGAGATTTTTCCACGACAAAGACGCAGATACCTGTGGCGTCTCTGAACGCACTTGAGGTGGGGGCATTTACGATTTCTGTTAGTTGCTGGTAGATATCGCTTGGTGGAATGTCTGCGTTTAGAGAGCAACTTCCGCGCCATTGGCCCATCAGGGTAATTACTTCTGCTAGTGGGGTATCGGGCGTAACTGTCAAGGGGTAAGGGTCAATTACTTGATCTAAGGTTGGCAGATACTTAGAGGAATCGTTTTTGAGCATATTTAATTTAGTTTTGCGATCGCGTTGATTCTGCGACATTCCAAAAAAGCGCTGCTTTTCAAGCACTAGGTGAATTTTTACAGCGCTGCTACTGAGACCTAATTAAAATTTCTTGTTAAGAATGCACCCGCTCTTTGGCTGGGGATCTGGTCGGTGACAGCTCTCCGTCTACCTATAAAGTTATAAGCGGATCTTTATTTTAAGTTAAATTTTCTGTCCCGTGACACTTTTATTAAAAATAATGTATTAATTTTGAACTTGTTGCGATCGGATTGCTGGCTAAAATCATCCATCGCAGCGCTAATCATATCCATCTTCAGAAATACACATCTGTTAGCTTTAGTAGCTAACCTAGAAAGGTTACTACGAAAAAGCACTGTATTAAGTTCGGCAGTGTTAAGTTTTGCCAAAGTAAGTTTTGCGAGCTTTTCGAGACCATCTGTGGCTTGTCGAGGGGAATGGATATCACAGCCAATCTGTGAATTCGATCGCAAATTCCGAAAACAACCGTGGTAAGATTGTAGATATAAACAGAAGAACTTCAACACACAGTCTGGTGAGGAAAAGGGATTATGAAACGCCATCTATTAGCCGCTACTTTTTTAATTACTCCCCTAATGTTGGCAGGCCCGGCTCGCGCTGAAAATCCCGCTCACGTCAAACAGTTATTGTCAACCGGGCAATGTTTTCAGTGCGACTTGGCTGGAGCAGATTTAACGGGAGCCCATTTAATTGGTGCTGACTTGAGAGAAGCAAATTTACGAGGAGCAAACCTATCTAAAGCCAACCTCGAAGGCGCTGACTTGACGAGTGCTAACTTGACGGGTGCTAACTTAACCGCAGTTTTCCTGACTAATGCCAGTTTAAATTACGCAGACCTCGATCGGGCAAATCTGACCGCCGCCATCATTAACACCACTGACGTATCCGGCGCATCAATGGAAGATATGACCATCACTGAGGCAAAAATCTACAATACTCAAATTGGCGTCGGCGGCAGCTACGACCAGTAAACTCCTTAAAAGAATGGAAAACGCCAATTTTCAGTTTAAAAACCCGGTTTCTCCCCAGAAACCGGGTTTTTAAACTTTTTGTAGGGTGGCCGGGAGTCTCACATTTTCTCTCGTATTTCAAGCGAACAATCTGACGCACCTTACCGCTACCGCTAAAAACCCAAATCAACGGCAATTCGGTGCGCGCAAGCAAACCCAGAAAACGCCACCGCATTTAAACCCTGTCCGGGAAACGTACTGTCACCCACACAATACAAACCAGGCATAGAAGTTCGATTAAACGGCATTCCCAGCAAACCCATTAACTTCTGTCGCGGAATCGGCCCGTAAGTTCCGTCTTCGCGCCCCAAAAAGCGGCGGTGAGAACGCGCCGTCCCAACTTCCATATAATCCAAACCGACATCTAAACCGGGAAAAATCTTTTCTAATCTTTCAATAATTCTTCCTGCGGCCTCTTCCTTTTTATCCTCGTATGCCTGCTGCGCAAGTCCTTCCCAATCTTCCATCCAACTCGACGTAAAAGCGTGAACGATATGATATCCTGCGGGAGCTAAATCCGGGTCGAGCACGGTCGGAATTGAAACCAAAACAGTTCCCTCTGGCGCTTCCATTTTGTCCCAATCTTCTAACAAAATGTGGTGGCAGGCACTACCGACAGGGATTACGCCTGCTTCCACTCCCAAATGCAAACTCAAGAAACTGGGGGCTTTTTGATAGCGCTGCTGCCATTTCTTTTCGCTAGCGGGCATCTCTTCTGCGGGCAGCAATTTCTCAAAAGTATCCCACCGCGTGGCGTTAGAAACTATCCGCTTAGCCCGGTAAACTTCGCCGGTTGCTAGCTCAACTCCGACAGCGCGGCCGTTTTCGGTGATAATTTTTTTCGCCTTAGCTTTGTATTGAATTTTCCCGCCGCATTTTTCTAATCCTTCTACTAATTTTTGGGCAATTTGACCGACTCCGCCTTTGGGATAATTTATGCCGCCGTAATGTCTATCCGAAAATACCATTCCGGCGTTAATCATCGGCGTCAAGTCTGCGGGTACTACAGACCAGTAGTAGCATTCCATGTCGATAAATTTCAGCAAAGTAGGGTCTTTTATGTAGCGCCGCGCAATGTCCCCAGTATTTTGAGGCAGATATTTTACTAATCCCAAACAGGCTAAAGGATTCTGAAAAAAGACTCGAACCAGATATCCGGGTTCTTCTAGGGATAGCAATTCCATCCCGTTGAGACAGTTAAAGACGTTCCAGCATTCGCCGTAAAATTTGTGGATTCCTTCGCGTTCGTGAGGGAACCTGTCTGTTAATTCTTGCAAGTATTTATCATAAGCCTGGGGAACTTCAAGTTCCAAGCCGCTGGGTAAGTGATAGTGAAGCTGTACGGGGTCGGGAATCGTTTCTAAGGTGACGTTGACTGCTTTCAGGGCGCGGGTGAGGAGGTTGGTGGTGCCGCGCTGTCCGAAGCCAAAAATCATGGAGGCGCCGACATCGAATCTGTAGCCTTCTCGATCGAAATATCCAGCGCTACCCCCCGGAATTGTATAGCTTTCGAGCACTAAAACTTTGGCTTTCTTAGCGGCTAACTGGGTGCCTGTCACGAGTCCGCCAATGCCGGAACCGATGACAATTACATCAAACTCTTGCTCTGTTGAGCGGGAGTTGGAAGAAAATAACTGGGATTGGGTAGGAGCTGACATTGGGTTAAAAATCTTAATAATTTCCATAATATTACAGTCGATCGCCCTCCCTCAACTGTGGCGTCTGCCATTTTCCCTTTGTATATGTAGCCTTCTGCCTTTTTTCCTCTTCCCTGTTCCATCGGACTTCTTCCTTCTTCTTTCCCCAAAAAAAATGCGGGAACAGTCTACCATTGCCGACTGCCCCCGTCTGCCGATCCTTTGAGAGGAGAACACTGAAAATTACTATAGCCTTGTTGCTAATTAATGTCAATACTATTAGAAAAATATTTCAATAAGCGGATGGATGTCGATCGGCAAACGGGTTCTAACGGACGGCTGGCGCTTGTCGCAACAGTCCGGCAATCCCGCAGTCTGGCAGGGGTTTGAACCGTGGCGACCTGTTGAAAATGGTGCAAGATGTCGATTGTCACTCTCTGACTTGTATGCGCCCTCAAGGATGTGATAAGTTGCACAGAGCGATCGATCGCCGGTTGGCGAAGTCCTCGAAGAAGATCGACCGCACCGCATAAAATCCCTCAAACCTAGCAATCTCCCCAATTTTCTAATGTCCCTGCAACTGCGCGTTTACGTTCCCCCGCATCCGTTAATTAAACACTGGCTGGCTGTCGCCCGCGACGCCGCCACCCCCTCGGTACTTTTTCGTTCTGCGATGACAGAATTGGGAAGGTGGCTGGCTTACGAGGCAATTAGAGAGTGGCTGCCGACAGTGGAAACAACGGTGCAGACGCCTTTGGCAGAATGTCCGGCGACTTTTATCAACCCGGAAGCTCCGTTAGTTGTGGTACCGATTTTGCGGGCGGGTTTGGCACTGCTGGAAGGAATTCAGACCGTTGTGCCGCTGGCGTCGGTTTACCACCTCGGCATGGCAAGAAATGAGGAGACGCTGGAACCGAGTTGTTATTTGAACAAGTTGCCGGCGCAGTTTATCCCGGAAACGCGGGTGATAATTAGCGAGCCGATGCTGGCGACTGGCGGGACGATTGTAGCGACAATGCAGGAATTGACTGCACGGGGAATTGACCCAAACTTGATTCGGATTATCTCTGTGGTAGCTTCTCCTCCGGCTTTGAAGAGGCTGAGTGCAGAGTACCCGAGTTTGATTATTTATACGGCCACGATCGACGAAACAGTCAACGAACAGGGCTTTATTGTACCTGGTTTGGGAGATGCGGGCGATCGAACTTACGGTACGTGAACCAATCAGTCAGCCAGTCAATTTTAGATTTTAGATTTTAGATTTTAGATTGACTCGACAGATAAATCTGGGGGCTTGTATCCCTTTTTGGGTGCGGTGAGTTGTTCCAGGAATCAGTTGCTGAAATCTCGGGAGAAAAAGATGACCCTGGTTTCGTAAAACCAGGTACAGAGAAAGTTAGAATCAAAAGTACAATTCAAAAATAAATAGCGTTTAGCACTCATTGCCCGTGAAACTTGATTCTGTTCCGCCAAGCTTGTCTGCTTCTGACTCAGTAAACCTCAATTATGATTTGCCACAACAGGTACAAATACAAATAAAAGAGGTTTCTGAGATTTGTGCTGCTTTAAACCCGGAACCCGCTGAACTCTCAGTGAGTGCAAATCCCGATATTTGTCAGGAACAAAAGAAACTGAAGTCGAAGCAGTGGGCAATTTTTGCTTCTACTTTTGCAACTATTTTTTTAGCTGAAATAGGAGACAAAACTCAACTAGCAATTTTGCTGATGACGGCTGAATCTCGTGAGCCTTGGATTGTGTTTGCCGGTGCGGGTTCGGCTTTGATAGCAACCAGTTTGCTGGGAGTTTTGCTGGGAAGGTGGCTGGCAAATCGGATTGCTCCGAGAACTTTGGAGAGAGCTGCAGGAGTGATTTTGCTGGGGATTGCGGCTGTTCTGCTGTGGGAAGTGCTGGGTTAATTGTCAATCGCCCTGACTTTAACCACCTTATATGGGCAAGGTGCGCCGAGGCGCACCCTACATATACTGTCCGAGATTTCTTAATTAACTAATAACTAAAAAATATGGATTGGCAACTTTTGGGAATAAGTTTTCTTACAGTTTTTTTGTCAGAATTGGGAGACAAAAGTCAATTAGCTGCGATCGCCCTCGGCAGCAGTTGTAACTCGCCTCGGGCTGTATTTTTCGGTACGGCGTCGGCGCTGCTGCTGGCGAGTTTAATCGGCGTTTTAGTTGGGCAAGGCACGGCAGAGGTATTGCCGGAGCGACTGGTAAAGGCGATCGCGGCGATCGGATTTGCGGTGATGGGCTTGCGCCTGCTGTGGCCGAAATCTGAATTATCTGATGTGTCAGAAGAATCCGAATAAGAGGACACGGCAGTGCCGTTTCCCTACCCCAATTCATTGTAGGGAAACGGCACTGCCGTGTCCTAATTTTTATCGTTGATTAAACTTGGTTTTGATAGCACCAGCCGATCAGCGTACCGGCGACAGCCAACTTCAGCGCTTCCAAGCCAAAATAGCCTTGGTGCAGTAGATTCATCCCGGTAGGCACTTCTGCTGCGGAATCGAACAGATTTAGCTGCATTCCCAAGGCGCTCATTTGGGGCGTCAGCGCGTAGGTGTCAATCAGGGCGATCGCCAGAAGTACCAATGATAATAAGATTGCTGTGCGGCTGCGCTTGCCGAAGTCACCGACTAAATTGCTCAAAACCATCAAACCCGTTGCCACCAGGCCCGAACAGATTAACTCAACGCGGTTGAATCCCCAGAACATTAAATTTCCGGCCGTTGCAAACTCGGGAGATGTCATCATGCCAGATACGTAGAGACTGGGCATAATTACTAGATCCAAAATCAGGCTAACGCTGACCCAGAAAATTAAGGCCACCATGACAATTGCTTGCCAGCGCGGTTTGATTGATTCCACTCTCGATGTTGTAATAGCTGTCATCATAAAAATGGGTAGAAACCCCGTGCTTTTAGCACGGCTTTACATTTAATTTGAATCCCCTCGCGGGGTGGAGGGGTATGGTTGCCCCTCCGGTGAGGCATTGTTGCCTCAAACTCCCATTTCTGGGGTAAAGTTAGCTTCGCCAATGTTTTAAGAGCTTGTTAGGCTAGCAACACTATCTCAGTGACCTTAAGACTGTTTAGTTGCAAGTGATAGAGCGGAAAACTAGCTTCGCATTCTCCGGTATCGTGACTCAAAAAACGTAGTCAGTAAAGACTTAGGCTGGTCAGGATGGCTTGTTAGATTTCTCTTTCAAGCCTCATGCCTTTAGGCTGAGGTTCCTGACATAATTAGACCCTCTAAAATTTTCTTCTGCCTTTTTTAGAGTTTAACTAACTTTTTTATAAAATCGTGTTAAGTATTTTTAAATTAAAGGTAACTTTTGTGTAACAGAGCCTGAAGAATTGTTAAGCTCACTGATGTTGGTCATCACCTGCGTTAACTAATACTAATTCGGAAAAAGTACGGAATAAATTAATAATTACTCACAGAACTTACGCACTGCGACCAAAGACACCGGGTTTTTGACCGTGATTAAAGGCTATAACGTATGTTCGTAAAAAAAAACCGGGTTTCTGCGTCCAGGACTAACTCCTAATTTAACTGTATATGCCTAAATTTCAATTATCATCTTGGTTTCCCCGTCTCCCCCATCAAGTCTGGATTCTTGCCGCTGGCAGATTCCTTTCCCAAAGCGGCACTGGTTTTACTTTATTTTACGCGCCCATATTTTTTGTCGATGGCGTCGGTTTATCTGCTACTGCTGTTGGGATTGGTTTGGGTAGCGGTTCAGTTTCGGGAATATTCGGCAGAGTTTTGGGCGGTTCTTTTTGCGATTCCAAATTTTGGGGAAGGCGGCGAACTTTATTGCTGGCGGCAATTATTTCTGCTGTGGCTTCTTTTGTACTGGCGGCGACTAATGATTTCGCTGGTTTAGTTGCGGGCAATTTACTGATGGGTTTGGGGGTGGGTTTGTATTGGCCTCCAACCGAGACGATGGTGGCGGATTTAACCGAAGGCGAACAGCGACAGGAAGCTTTTGCTTTGACGCGGCTGGCTGATAATTTAGGTTTGCAAGTTGGGATTATTTTGGGGGGTTTATTGATTGAGGTAACGGGTAATTATCGATCGCTCTTTATTATTGATGGTATCTCGTTTTTAGTGCTATTTGCGGTAGTTGCGATCGCGATCGCCGAAACCTACAAACCAGCTAATTCAGCGGATAGAGGCAGCAAAAATCGGGAAAATGGCTGGATGGTGGCGCTGAGCGATCGAAGTCTTCTAGTTTATGCTTTAGTAAATACTCTTTTCACTCTCTACATTTCCCAAATCCAAACCACAATGCCGCTCTACTTTAGCAAGTTTGTCGCGGTGGGGACGGAAAAAGGTTTTTCAACAGGTACAATTACCGTTTTGTTTGCTTTTAGCACCTTTTTAACTGTGGCTTTGCAACTGCCAGTTGTTAAAGCTTTGAGGCCATTTTCCCATCCAAAAGCTTTGATGATTTCTGCGCTGCTATGGGGAATCGGATTTATTGCGATCGGCTTGACGGGAATGGCTGCAACTGGCAATCTATTGTTAGCTGTTTTAGGCTTGAGTTTTTTGTCGGTGGCGACTGTTGCTTATACGCCTTTTGCTTCGGCTTTGGTGGTGGATTTAGCGCCGGAGTCTTTGCGCGGCGTGTATTTGGCGGTTAATTCTCAGTGTTGGGCGATCGGCTATTTAATCGGGCCGCCGCTGGGCGGTTTGGCTTTGGATAGAGGTAAATTGGCGGCGGATAATTTTTGGTTGGGTTTGGCTTTGAGTGTGGGCGCTGCTATTGTTATTTTGCAAAAGCTCGATCGAATGTTAAAAAAATAGTTGCCTAAATACCTGTTCTGTGATAAATTTATATCTCTTTTTTACAGAGCCTCGATCGAATGTTAAAAAAATAGTTGCCTAAATACTTGTTTTGTGATAAGTTATCCTGCTATTTCTTATGAAAAACATAATAATTATGAATTAAAAACTTTGTGGTTGTGGATGCCAAATAGATTTATAATTCTCGAAACATAAGAGCCATTTTAGAATCTATTTGGTGAGGATCTGTAATGAAAGCACATCTACTCTTTAGTGCTAGCGGAATAGGTTTAGTTTATCTACTTGTCGGTTCTCTACCATTGGCAGCGATGCCTCTCGTCCCTGAGAAACAGACATTAGGTACTGAAGTATTGAAACAATTAGAGACTGAAATCAGCCTGGATACAAGTAGTGTTGACAATCCGGTCAAAATTCCGGGAATAGATGAATTAAAACCCGCCGATGCGGTGGAAGTTGAAAACACGGGCGATCGCCCCGTCTCAACAGCAAAGGAACTCGCCCCTCTCCCCCAAGACAGCCCTCAACTCAATGGGCGACAAACAGCAACATTTACCGCAGAAAATACGCCGGAAAACTTATTAAAGTTAGCTGAAAAACCAGCCAACCCAGAGCCAGCCTCAGTTACAGAAGAAATATCTGTTACCCCTTCCCAAAACCAGCAGACACCAGCAGAATTTACGGCAGAAACATCAGTCATTCCTGCCCAAAACCCACCCGCACCAGCTATTGCCCAAACAGGCATAACTGCACCAGTACCCACAGAAACTTCTACTGCCCAAAAGTTGGCTGAAATCGAAAACAGCAGTTCCTTAGAACCCGCAGCAACCAACAGCGAAACCGAGGGGTCGATCGAACTACAACAAGTAACATCTGTATCTCAACTCTCCGACGTGCGCCCGACGGACTGGGCATTTCAAGCCCTGCAATCTCTAGTAGAAAGATACGGCTGCATAGCAGGATATCCAGACGGCACATTCCGAGGCAATCGGGCAATGACTCGCTACGAATTTGCCGCCGGTTTAAACGCTTGCTTGGATAAAGTTAGTGAGCTAATTAAAACAGGTACAACCAACTTAGCAACCAAGGAAGACTTAGCCGCATTGCAAAGATTGCAAGAAGAATTTGCAGCAGAATTAGCCACTTTGCGCGGTAGAGTCGATGCTTTAGAATCCCGTACCGCCGAACTAGAAGCCAATCAATTTTCGACAACAACTAAACTCAGTGGCGAAGCAATTTTTAGCGTTGCCGATACTACTAAAAACAATAACAGCGATACTCAGACAGTCTTAAACTACCGAGTGCGCTTGAATCTGCTGACCAGTTTTACAGGCAAAGATACCCTAATAACTGGCTTGCAAGCTTACAACATTCGCAGCTTCGGGCCTAATTTAGGTTTGTCAACAGGGGCATTTAGTGCTTTGTCCGACAGTCAGGCAAAGCTGAGTTTTGAACCGCAATTTCCAGGAATTAATCCTGAGACTCTATCTAGCATTGACGCCAATACTGTTGAACTTTACAAGCTGCTTTACGTCTTTCCAGTTTCTAATAGTATCACTTTATTTGCCGGCCCGAAAGCAGAAACTTCTGACGCTTTTCAAGCTATTACTCCCTTTGCTGGAGAAGGGCAAGAAGCCGTCTCTAGGTTTGCAGGTTATAACCCTGTAGTCCGCGTATCCGGTGGCACTTCAGGCAGGGGTTTGGCATCAGCAGGCGGGTTTATTTGGAACATTTCCCGCAAGCTTAATCTCACAGCTTTGTACGGCAGTGCAAATGCAGCCTTGCCCGTTGATTTAGGCTTTCCAGCCACGCCTTTAGGAGCAGGTGCATTTGAGGGAAGTACGGTGGCTGCGGCGCAGTTAACTATTAAACCTACCAGCAGTATCGACATAGGTTTAAATTACGCTTACAGTCGCCACAAAGTGAATATTCTTGCTACAGGATTAGGTGATGCCGATTTGGGTTCTATTTTGGGATCGGATAGAGAACCTGTTAACGGTGGCGTGAGGATAAATTCCTTTGGCGGTACCGCAACTTGGCGGTTTTCTCCGAAAATTGCTATTTCTACCTATGGAGGTTGGATAGTTGCTGACGCTGAAAGAAGCAATGCTTCTACAACTTTCACCAGTTGGATGGTAGGTTTCCATTTCCGGGATTTGTTCGCACAGGGCAATAATGCAGGTATTCTGTTTGGACAGCCACTCGATCGCGATTCAGTAAGTGGCGGTGCTCGCTTTCAGCAAAACAGAGCAACTCCTTACCATTTAGAAGCTTATTACCGCTTCAAAGTCAACGATAATATCAGCATTACACCCGGAGCTTTTGTGCTGTTCAATCCTGAAGGAACTAAGGATAATGACACTGTAGGGGTGGGAGTCCTGCGCACAACTTTTACCTTCTAAAGGCAATCGCGATACTATCTGCAATTACCAGGAATTGATACTGTTGCCGCTTAAGCAGTGCTAACCTAGATAGGACTTACGCACGAGTACGCATGGGGGCCGAGAAACCGGGTTTTTTTACGAAAAGACGCGTTCGAGCATCGCATACTTAGTAAAAAACCCGGTTTCTGAGCGTCAGAGTGCGTGCAGGACGGCAATTATCAATTACCAATTATCGATGCCCAATTACCGATTATTTTCGTCGATCGTCCAATTTGCGGTAAACTGCTCTCAAATCAACTTGATGGTGAGCCAAAGCAACCAAAGTGTGATAAAATAAATCCGCAACTTCCCCAGCAATTCCATCTTTATCGTCATCTTTGCAAGCCATCACAACTTCCGCCGACTCTTCGCCAATTTTCTTGAGAATCTTGTTGTCGCCGCCCTCGAACAACTTGCAAGTATAAGAACTTTCGTTAGGATGGTCGCGGCGATCGCAAATTACCTCAAATAATTGAGATAACATATCTCCAGGCGGCGGTACAATTTCTCCGTCAACTTGGTGAAAACAACTTCTTTCTCCGGTGTGACAAGCAATATCTCCGACTTGTTCGACTGTTACCAACAAAGCATCGCTATCGCAATCGTAACGCAGCCCTTTGACATTTTGAACGTGTCCCGAAGTCGCGCCTTTGGGCCACAATTCGGAACGAGAACGACTCCAAAACCAAGTTTGACCGGTTTCCAGGGTTTTTTGCAGCGACTCCCGGCTCATCCATGCCATCATCAACACCGTACCGTCCAAATAATCTTGGACGATCGCCGGCACTAAACCGCGATCGTCGTAACGAATCTTTTCAATTGGGATCGATCGGCTCAAACTCGATAAATCATTAGCAGACATAATTTTATTTCAACTTGGTAATATAGATTAACGCTTTCCTGTCGGAGATTTTTTTTAATTAACCGCAGAGAAGGCAGAGGACGCAGAGGAAGAGAAGAGAGGAGTTTGAGGAAGTGATGGACAAATTGTCAAGAAGTATTTTACAAAATATTACACTTTAGGGCGATTCCCTACGGGATAGCTTCGCTTCACGGTGCTAGTGCGACAAAGCCTAAAAAACCCAAGCTAGTATTGCTACTCATTGGTTTGTACCCTAAAATCTACTAGAATAGTTTCCTTGAATCGACCTAACCTTTATGTTGAACTGGCTATAAAATTATTCTACCAACAACAGACGTTCACTAAGGAGAAAACATTGGTTTCCACAACCTTGAAAACGACCAAATCAGAAGAAATTTTTGCCGCCGCCCAGAAGTTGATGCCAGGTGGCGTCAGTTCCCCCGTCCGCGCCTTCAAATCTGTAGGCGGACAGCCCATCGTCTTTGACAGGGTAAAAGGAGCTTACATTTGGGATGTTGACGAAAACCAATACATCGACTACGTAGGCACTTGGGGCCCGGCTATCTGCGGCCACGCCCACCCAGAAGTCATCAAAGCCCTTCACGAAGCTTTAGAAAAAGGTACGAGTTTCGGGGCACCGTCGCTGTTGGAAAACGTGCTCGCGGAAATGGTCATCGATGCGGTTCCCAGCATTGAAATGGTGCGATTTGTCAATTCTGGCACCGAAGCCTGCATGGCCGTTTTGCGGCTGATGCGAGCCTTCACCGGGCGCGATAAACTCATTAAATTTGAAGGCTGCTATCACGGACACGCCGATATGTTCTTGGTAAAAGCAGGTTCCGGCGTGGCAACTCTGGGCCTTCCAGACTCCCCGGGCGTTCCGAAATCCGTTACCGCCAACACCCTCAACGCTCCGTACAATGACTTGGAAGCAGTAAAAGCTTTATTTGCCGAAAATCCGGGCCAGATAGCAGGGGTAATTCTCGAACCAGTTGTGGGCAATGCCGGTTTTATTACCCCGGATGCAGGTTTTCTCGAAGGCCTGCGGGAAATTACCAAAGATAACGGTGCTTTGTTAGTTTTTGATGAAGTAATGACCGGTTTCCGCATCGCCTACGGCGGCGCCCAAGAAAAATTCGGCGTTACCCCGGATTTGACAACTTTGGGTAAAGTTATCGGCGGCGGTTTGCCGGTGGGAGCTTACGGCGGACGGCGGGATATTATGGGGATGGTGGCTCCTGCTGGGTCGATGTATCAAGCAGGTACGCTTTCGGGTAATCCTTTGGCGATGACTGCTGGGATTAAAACTTTGGAATTGCTGCAAAAACCCGGTACTTACGAACAGTTGGATAAGATTACGAAAAAACTGTCCGACGGATTGCTAAAAATTGCTAAGGAAGCCGGACACGCGGTTTGCGGCGGGCAAATTAGCGGGATGTTTGGCTTGTTTTTTGCGGCTGGCCCAGTTCACAATTACGATGATGCGAAAAAGTCGGATTTGACTAAGTTCAGCCGCTTTCACCGGGGAATGTTGGAGCACGGAATTTATCTTGCTCCTTCGCAGTTTGAGGCTGGATTTACTTCTTTGGCTCATACTGATGAAGATGTCGATCGAACTTTGGCCGCAGCGCGTGAAGTGATGGCAAGTATTTAACGTGTGTCGTAAGGACGTTCGTCCTTAAAACTCAGGAATAAATGATTAAAGTCCTTGCTGTTTTTTTTGCAGTAAGGACTTTAATTTTTAACTGGTACACAATCCGCGTTAAAAACCTCTCGGGGCTTGCGCAGGGGGCTAGAAAGCCGATTTCTACGAGATTTTGCCACGACTCACGAGAAATATACGAAGAAACTGGCTTTCTGAGGTATTGTTTTTTTGCGATGACCTACTTAATGAAAAATGACTAATGACTGCTGAGTCATGAGACTTAAATTCCATACATTCGCTCTCCTATCTTGAGATGGCTTTGCGTTGCATATGCGATTTCCTATCGCTCAAAAATTTATGCACTAAGCCTCATGGCTACTGACTACTGACTGCTGACTAATTCAATTATTGATAAATTCACCTTCACAGATAATCGAGTCTCTGTTCTCCAAATCTTCTTGATTCCAGACCGCGTTTAATGCTGCCGAACTTAAGGAAGTTGACATTGTATTTAAGGTTGTGTTGTAGTATTCTACAGCATTATTAAGTTCCACCTGCGGCGCTTCTTTGAAGTACGAATTAATATCAGGCGTACAACGCTGAGCTTGGTAGTATACATAAGCTTCAGCATTAATGCACATTACCAAGTAAAAATCCTTATTTGCTGCCGTCACATCTCCGAGTTTATAGAGCGCTAAACCCCGGTTGAGATAAGCTTTAACATAGTTCGGATCGAGTTCCACTGCTTTGTCAAAGTCTTCAATTGCAAGCTGCATTTGTTTTAATTTATAGCGAACGCAGCCTCTGTTATAATACGCATAAACATTTTGTGGATCGATGCCCAGTGCAGTGTTGTAATCGGCGATCGCCTGCGTGTTGTCTCCTAATTGGTGATAACAGAGACCGCGATTTATGTAAGCTTTGATATATTTAGGATTCAACCGCAGCGTTTCGTTAAAGTTCTCCGTTGCGGCCTCTTTTTCTCCCAAAAGGTAGTAAGCGCGCCCCCGGTTGTAATAGGTTTTATAATTGTGGGAATTGATAGAGAGAGCTCGATTGTAGTCTTCTATTGCTTCTTCGTAATGTCCTAAATTAGCAAGTACGAGTCCTCGGTTGTTGTAGATAGCGTGGTTGCCAGGCTTACTTGCTAAAGCGCAGTTGAGATCGTCAATGGCTTTTTCGTGTTCTCCGAGATGGCGCCAAGCATTGCCTCGATTCAGGTAAGCCTCGAACAAATTAGGATTGATATCTAGCGCTTGGCTGAGGTCTGCGATCGCTTTCTGGTAGTCTTTCATGTAATAGTAGACTAAGCCGCGATTGTTATAGGCTTTGGCATCGGCAGGGTTGAGTTGCAGGATGCGATCGAAATCGTCGATCGCCGCTTCATAGTTTCCTTTCTTGGCGCTGTGCAAACCGCGCTTGTAAAATTGTTTGAGGTTCATAGGTCAACTTTCAGGAGTGCTTGATTCTGGGGGTTGATTCCTTTGCTGCCAGTTTTGAGTTGAACAACTGTTAAACTTCTCTTTTTTTGCCACCCGTTATTAGATTACCCTCAAATTGATGGTAGGCTATCTACCGGAAACAGGATTTTAGGTTCATTTTAACAGCAGTTAAATCCTGTGGAAAGAGTCTGCACCTCGGCTGGATTTACTTCGTCAGTTCCATTGTTTAGGCGATCGACTCGATCTTAAAAGCCTAGTTTTAGTTGGTGTTCTGTGTCTCTTGATACGGCTGCGATCGGCTCGATCGCCAAATTAAGTTTGAGACAGCTACTCAGTATAAATTGTTGCACCCACTCCCACCGAGTAAACTTTATATTTTTTTGAGAAACTTCGTCTGAGTATTTGCAGCAGCACGTCTCTACAAAATTTTGTTGCCTAATTACGAATTACCGATTGATTTCTTCTTCCACATAAACAGTCAATTTCTCCAAATCTGGAAGTTCGATCAATTCTTGTTCCTTTTCCTTAACCGACACGGGCATCATCACAGGTTTACGGTGTTCGATCCAGCAACTCGCCAGCGGTAAAGTTTGTTCCAAATCTTCCAAAGGCCTGGGAATTACCATCACCGCGTTCAACTCGCCAATTCGCTCAGCTTCGTACATCCCGGCTTCTACGGCTACTGCTACATCTGCAACTGCACCGCGAATAATTGCCGTGCACAAACCGGCGCCGATTTTCTCGTAAGCTGCCAAGTGTACGTCTGCGGATTTGAGCATAGCATCGCAAGCGCCGACCATTGCCGGAAATCCCCGGGTTTCGAGCAAACCGATCGCCTGATTGCTAAGCCGAGAATAATTGCCGCTTTCCGAAAGCTCAGTCAGGCGAAAGCCGATCGGCAAAACCACTTCCAAATTAGCCAAGGGTCTAGGAATCAC
This sequence comes from Microcoleus sp. MOSTC5, assembly GCF_036701825.1. NCBI lineage: Bacteria > Bacillati > Cyanobacteriota > Cyanophyceae > Oscillatoriales > Microcoleaceae > Microcoleus > Microcoleus sp. MOSTC5. Next base: position 57,318 of record NZ_JAUBRK010000023.1, read on the forward strand.
CAACTTAGAAACAAACTGCCCGAACTGTTCGGCAGTTTGAGCTCCAGCTTCCACAGCCAAACGCACATCCGAAATTCTGCCCCGGACGATCGCCGTACAGTGACCGGAACCAATTTTTTCGTATCCTACCAAAATCACCCCTGCCGACTTCAGCATCATGTCAGCAGTCCCGACAATTGCCGGAAAACTCTTGGTCGATACCAAACCCAAAGCAGTGTCTTTGAAGTATTCCTGGCGCTGCGATCGCTCTTCGTGACTGTTACGATCTGTTTGTCCGTCCATCTTCTATTACCCTTAGAAACTTCCCAAAATAAAAATTTGTTGATAGTTTATAGTTTCTCAGATGAGAAGACCGACTGCACGAGCTACAAGACACAGATTGCTGCGGCAAGGCCTGACAAATTGCTGAGCTACCAATAATATGAGATTACCTATTTATATTTGATCTTTCTGCCTTCAGCATAGCTGCCTTTTGCCGAAATGACGGCTACCCGGAACCGCCCGATAAAGTTTGACCGTTTTCGTCCGATCGATTAAAAGCTTGCCGGTGCGGAAACAGCGTCCCCAACAGCCGATTGATGTGAGCTTGGCCGTAGAGAATAGTTGGCGTCTCCCCTGGTTGCGGAGGCTCTGCGGCGGTGGATTCCGGCGGGTCTGGGGCCGTCTCCGGCGCAGTTTGAGGCGGTGTTTGGGCGGGTTGTGGCGGCTCGATCGGCTCGATCGGCTCGATCGGTGGATCGACTGGTGGCGTAGTGGCTTCGGGGGTTTCTGGTGATTTTGGCGCTGCTGCGGTTGCTTCTGCGGCGACTTGGCGGCTGGTATCTCCGATTAGAGAACCTGCTGGTATAATTTGCATTTGGTCGATACAAGGATCGATCAGTGTCGTCCCCGCCCCAATACAGGCATTTGCCCCGATCGTTCCCGCACCTACCACCAGCACCCCTGCACCCAGAATAACGCCCGCCTCGATTTCCAGAGTACCTTCACGGGCGTGAAGGATAACTCCCATACCGATACAGGCACCGGCGGCGATCGAGATCCGGCAGCCCAAATCTGCTTGCAGGATTGCTCCAGGGGCGATCGCCGCACCCTCATTCACAACTACATCGCCACTCATCAAAATCTGAGAGTTGCTACTTAATTGCAGTGGCGATAAATACATTCGACTTCACCATGAAAGGAGCTATTTTTTTCGATAAAAGGACTTTAAATTATGGGTTTTTTCGACTGATAAATTTAACCATGTCAATCTAAGAAACGATAATTTACTAATACTGAGAAGCTTGATGCTTTAACGTTTTATAGAAACTTTCAGAAGATTCTAGATTTTGACCAACATTTCTCAATCGAGCTTTATAACTATCTCAAATCCAACTTCAATCCGCTTGGGTTTCTCCCGTTGGCCCCTGTGCGAGGGCTTAACGGGAGAAACAGGCTAATTACCAGGCAAATTAAGGTCGTTGGATAATTTCTTCGAGTACCCGGCGCTTGGCCTTGGAGTCGATGCCAAGCAAGCGGACGTACTCGCCGCTGTGTTCTTTGAGACAGCTTTCGAGGGCAGAAATCACTTCGGATTCGCGGTTGGAGGCGATCGGCGCGCAACTGCTCCAAGAACCGGTACGGAAACGGCGCGCGTCAGCGTGTTCCGAGCCAATTTTGTAGCCTTGGGAGAGCAGGTTGCGGATTTGGTCGATCGTCTTTCCGGTCAAACTTCCGCTGCTATTGGCCGAACCAGTTGAAGCTGCTTTGTATCCCGATGTTGCTGCCTGCTTAGATGTTGCTGCCGGCTTAGCCGATTGACCAACCGGGCCGTCGGGACGCTGAATAATTTCTTCAACTATGCGCCGCTTAGCTTTCGGGTCAATCCCGATCAAGCGCACGTACTCGCCCGGGTACTCATTCATCACAGCTTCCAAAGCGGCGATCGCCTCAGATTCGTTTCTCACTTGTAGCGAAGGCCCGCTTTGCCAAGAACTGGTGCGGAAGCGGCGCGCGTCGGCGTGTTCCGTCCCCACCTTGTAGCCTTGAGCTAGCAAGCCGCGAACCTGAGCCACTGTTTCGGCACTCAATTTTCCGTTTGACACGGAACCGCTATTGTGGTATGAAGCTTGTTGTGCAACTTTACCGTTAGATTGGTGAGTTTTCGCACCGTTAGAACCGTTAGAGCCGTTGTCTCCAGGTCTTTGGACGATTTCTTCTAGTACGCGGCGCTTGGCTTTGGTGTCAATCCCGATCAAGCGGACGTATTCTCCTTGGTGCTCAGCCATGCAAGCTGACAGAGCCGCGATTACTTCAGAGTCGCGCTTTGAGGAAATCGGGCCGCAAGTGCGCCAAGAACCGGTCCGGAAGTGTCGCACGTCAGCGTGTTCGGCTCCCACGCTGTATCCTTGAGCTAGTAAATTGCGGATGCTATCGGCAAGAGTTGAACTCAATTGGGTGCCGGCATGGGTAGAATATTTGGTTTGAGTCATATTTGGGTTTTTAGTTTGTTCGTTGCGAATTGGTGCTAGACAGGCGATGTTCTCAGCGCAGCGATAACCCGTTCTCAGAGCGTCATTGATGCCGATGACATGGGTCGCAAATTGAACGTCAGAATCTAGAACGTCAGGCAAGCGATCGGCTTGCTTCTGATTAGTGATAATGGCTCCCGAAGGTACGTACTTACCGGGGGGAATCTCCACATCTTTAATTAGTACGTGCATCATGACAATGCAGCCGTTGCCCACTCTGGCATTGAACACCGTAGAGCGAAAGCCGATAAAGCACTCGTCGCCCACGTAGGCAGGGCCGTGAATTAAACTCATGTGGGTGAGGGAAGTATTTTTCCCCACCCACACAGAATAGGATTTGTCGTCATCTCCTGTGACTCGGCCTTGTTCTAGGCCGTGAATCACTACTCCGTCTTGAATGTTGCTTCCTTCTCCAATATAAAAAGGAGTGCCTTCATCGGCGCGGATAGATGTCCCGGGGGCAATCATCACATTAGAACCGATATGCACATCCCCAATAATGTTAGAAAAGGAATGTACGAAGGCGGTGTCGTGAATTTTAGGCTCAGCCAAGTTTTTCGACCAAGGCGTCGGGGGAGCCGCAACGTTGCGGACTGCCATAAATTAAGTTCTCCTAAGCTGAAAAATCTTTTTGTTAGTTGTTAGTTGTTAGTTGTTAGTTGTTAGTTGTTAGTTATTCTTCCACTAACTGCTAACTGCTAACGGTTGCAACTAGCGGTACGGGTCGTCTTTTTTACTGTAAATGAGGCGATTTTCTACATTGACAGTATCTATAATGCCTACTACCAGAGCATCGATCGGACGGTTTTCGCTTCCGGGCGCGATCCGGGCTGCGCTGCCTCGGGTCACTAAGACCCATTCATCGATACCAGCGCCCACACAGTCAGCGGCTACCTCATATCCGGGAACTGGGGAACCTTCCTCATCGATGAATTGCAGCAGTAGAAATTTCGATCCTCTCAGTGTCGGCTCTTTTTGGGTACTGACAACTGTGCCGAGAACTTTGGCCATTTGCATTTTAGGTAATAGGTAATAGGTAATTGGTAACTGTCATTTTTACACTGTCACTTGTCTTTGTTTTAATTAGCTTTACTCAGTCCGCTGTCCGCCGTTTAGAGTTCTTCGTCTAGTAACTAATGAATGACTAATGACTAATGACTAATAACCAATATCCCATGCCCTCCTCAATTAAAAATTAAAAATGCTAAATCAAAAACATCGCGATTTTTAATTTTTAATTTTTAATTACCTAATGCCCCTTTGCCGATCGCCTATCTTACGATCTGTTGAGAGGGCGAATGCCGCTGACGCCTTCGCGGAACTGTTCTACAGCTTCGGTGTAGCGAATCGGCAGCACGTACTCCAAGTTTTCGTGAGGGCGGGCGATAATGTGGGTGGACATCACTTGTCCGCCGTTAACGCGCTTCACTGACTCTACTCCAGCGGCGACCGAAGCTTGCACTTCCGAGACATCTCCTCTGACAATGACTGTAACGCGAGCGCTACCAATTTTTTCGTAGCCTACCAAGGTGACGCGGGCTGCTTTGACCATCGCGTCAGCAGCTTCTACAACTGCGGGGAAGCCTAAGGTTTCGATCATGCCAACTGCAATTGCCATTGGTTTTACTCCTGATTGAATATTTGGGGAACTAAACAGTTAATTTTTGACGAGCGCACTAATTTTCGTCAAACGAAATTTCTGTGCGCAAAGAACTTAGTAGCCTCGGAACTGTTCTACTGCTTCTGTATACCGAATCGGCAGAACGTATTCTAGGTTTTCGTGGGGGCGAGCGATAATGTGGGTAGAGACGACTTCTCCGCCGTTCACCCGCTTGACGGATTCCACTCCGGCGGCCACTGAGGCTTGGACTTCCGACACGTTGCCGCGCACAATTACGGTGACGCGGGCGCTGCCGATTTTTTCATAGCCCACGAGGGTAACGCGGGCAGCTTTGACCATAGCATCGGCAGCTTCCACAACAGCGGGAAAACCTTTTGTCTCAATCATTCCCACGGCAATTGACATTTTTGAATCTCCTAGAGGATTAGTGAAATTACCGTTACAAATCTTTGAGAAATCTAAAAATTTGGACGGGGAGGCCCACATTATTTAGTAATGCAGTGTAAAGCTTCCTATTCTTTAAGAATAGGGGAAGCTGTCCACCTTGACAATATAAACTAACATCATAATGTTTAATAACAAAAATTAAAATTTTTTATGTTACTTCAAATAATTTAATATTTATTTAATAAAGTTAATATAAAAACGAGTAGATGCCGACAGGGATCGGGGATTAGAGTAAGTAACAATACTTATCAAGTAGAGTTCGGTATGTGAAGCCGGAGCTGAGCATTGCCGGGAAACTTGGGGATTTCAAAAAGGGGGATCGCGGGGAAATCGGCAAAAAAAGCAGTCTTGGCCGATCGGCAGGCATTTTTTTCTTTGAGTGCCGAGCCTGCTCAGTCGGTAATTTTGTATTGAGATAATTATCTGTTTTGATGCTTTAATGTATAGTTAATCTTGTTGAGTGCAAATTATTTTGCCAGAACTATACGATCGGCTTTAGTTAAATTTTTAGGGTATCGCACGATCGCCCGCGACTGTTTTTGTATAAACGCAGCCGGTAATTTGAAGTTTAAGGGATAGATTAAATGACTCAATTTCTCCTCCAAGCCTGTTGGTGGGTACCTTTATATGGCTTAATAGGCGCAATTTTAACTTTGCCGTGGTCTACGGGAACCGTTCGCAGAACAGGGCCGAGACCGGCAGCTTACTTCAATTTGCTGATGACGGTGTTGGCTTTCATACACGGGTCAGTTATTTTTACAGCGACTTGGGATCGACCGCCCCAACAGTTGCTCGTGCACTGGGTGCAAGCAGCAGATTTAGATTTGTCTTTTGCAATAGAAATCTCCACGGTCAGCGTCGGAGCAATGGAGTTAGTTAGTGTTCTGAGTTTACTAGCACAAATTTACGCTCTCGGCTACATGGAAAAAGACTGGGCGCTAGCTCGATTTTTTGGGCTGATGGGTTTTTTTGAAGCGGCAATTAGCGGCATTGCCATTAGCGACTCGCTGCTTATAACTTACGCTTTGTTGGAAATGCTGACGCTTTCAACTTACTTGCTAGTCGGGTTTTGGTACGCTCAACCGCTAGTAGTAACAGCGGCTAGAGATGCGTTTTTAACAAAGCGTGTAGGAGACGTGCCGCTGCTGATGGGAGTAGTGACGCTTTCAACTTTAGCGGGAAGTTTGAATTTTTCCGATTTGGAAAAATGGGCAGAAACTGCAACTTTGTCTCCCGTAGTGGCGACTCTTTTAGGTTTGGCTTTAATCTCCGCACCTACGGCCAAGTGCGCTCAATTTCCCTTCCATTTGTGGCTCGACGAGGCGATGGAAGGGCCCAACCCGGCTTCGATTATGCGGAATACGGTAGTTGTGGGCGCTGGGGCTTATGTTTTGATTAAACTTCAGCCTGTTTTAGCGCTGTCGCCGATCGTAGAGGGGGTGCTGGTGGTTTTGGGCGCGGTGACTGCGGTTGGCGCTTCCTTGGTGGCGATCGCCCAAATCGACATCAAAAGAGCACTATCGCATTCTACCAGCGCTTCTATGGGTTTGGTGTTTATCGCCGTGGGGCTAAATCAAGTTGACATTGCTTTGCTGTTGCTGTTCGCGCACTCGATCGCCAAGGGCTTATTATTCATGAGCGTAGGGTCAATTATTACCACAACTAACACTCAAGATTTAACAGAAATGGGTGGGTTGTGGTCGAAGATGCCTGCCACGACTACGGCTTATTTAGTAGGCGCTGCGGGGATGGTAGCGCTGTTGCCTCTGGGCAATTTTTGGGCGATGCGCCGCTGGCTCAACGGTTTTTGGACGGTGCCTTTGTGGCTAGTAATTGTGTTGCTTTTGGTTAATGGTTTGACGGCGCTAAATTTAACTCGCATTTTCGGTTTAGTGTTTGTCGGAAAACCGCAGCCGAAAACTCGCAGAGCTCCAGAAGTTGGTTGGCCGATGGCTTTGCCAATGGTAATTTTGACGGTGATGGGGCTGTTAGTGCCTTGGATGTTGCAGAAGTGGCAACTATTAATTAGTTGGAGCGGGCCTTGGTCGGAAACGGGAGATTTTGATGCTTTAAATTTGCTTTTGAAGACGCTGGATACGCCGCTGTTGATGTTATCTGGGTTGATTGGCTGTGCGGTTGGGGTGGCGATTTATTGGTACGGGGTGTTACCTCGACCGGTACGGCTACCTGTTCCGGTTTTGCAGGATTTGTTTGCTTACGATTTTTATATCGATCGAGTTTACCGCTTGACTGTCGTTTGGGCTGTGGCTTCTATTTCTAAAATCAGTGCTTGGACTGACAGGTATTTGGTGGACGGGGCGGTGAATTTGTTCGGTTTGGCGACAATTTTCAGCGGCGAAGGGTTGAAGTACAGCGGCACCGGTCAGTCGCAGTTTTATGTGTTGACTATTGCGTCGGGGGTTGCTGTGTTGCTGGGGTTGATTATTTGGCAGTTTTAAACTGTAGAGGTCGGCAGATGATTTTCTTCTGGGTTTGTCTGCTTTCGATCTAATTTTATGCAACTTTAAACCGCAGATGAGGGCAGATGAACGCAGATGATTTTCTTCTGGGTTTGTCTGCTTTTTTATCGAGTTTTACTCAAACTCGATCGGCCACAATTCGGTAACCGGAACTTCTCAACCGGGCCAAATATCGGGAATTGCAATCGTGTCGCCATCTCTCAATACAACTGGCTCGGCTGTCGGAGTGTAAATTGTTACTGTGCGCTTGTCCGGGTCGATTAATATTCCGACTTTGGCTCCGCTTTCGATCAATGATAGAATTTTTTATCGCAGGAGTTTGAGGCGATCGGACTGAGATTTGATTTCTACAACTAAGTCGGGAACGAGTTCGGCAAAATACCTTTCCTTTTACTTTGTTTGAGGCGATCGGCAGCCACAAACGAAACATCGGCAACTCTCAGATCGGAATTGGGGAGGATAAACCCGCCGCTAGACTCAAACACTCGTCCGAGTTTGCGGAGTTTGACCCAGTTGCCCAAAAGTCTGACTAACTCTGCCCCTATTTCGCTCGATACAATGTCTGATGGGCCCATAATGATAATCTTTCCGTCTACGAGCATTGGTGATAAGTTAAGACTTAATTGCATTTGTCAATCAGTAATATTACTCAAAAAAACTGCTTTTTTAGGAGTGGAAAATTCACGATTTGAGAGAGAGTAGGTATAAATATCACCCTCGGCACGATCGCACGATCGCCCAAATCTCAGTTTTATGCCCAAAATCCGAGTAAATGTTGAGCATAATTGCTGATTGACAAATGCTTTCTTAGCTTAACTTGTTACCAATGGTCTACGAGTTCTAATTGGTAGTCTAGATGTGCTTCGCAGAGTATACTTTCCAGTTGTTCCAACTCGGCAACTGTTAAGGGGGTGGAAGGATAGTCGGATTTAATTTGCAAATCTTCCCGATCTGTGAGACTTTCTGTAAGACTTGAGGTCATGGGACGGTTCCAAATACATCTGAAGCTATGTTAAGAAAAAAAATAGCCGATCGCTTTTATATTTAGTTGCTTTGCGTTAATGTTAAATATAGTTTAAAAATCTGTAGTAAAGGAAAGTTTTAATTGATGCTCAGTGCTTTAATCTGGATACCAATGTTGGCTGCCGCCGTGATTGGGTTGTGGCCCGGTTCAGTGAGTTCTAAAATAGTTCGGAATGCCGCGATCGCCATTGCGGGCATAACTTTGATTCTCTCGGTGATTTTGGCAACTCAGTTCGATCCCAGTACGAGTCAGTTGCAGTTTTCGGAATTTATTCCTTGGATAGATGCTTTGGGATTGAATTACAATCTCGGCGTTGATGGTTTGTCTCTGCCTTTGGTAATTTTAAATACTCTGCTGACAGGGGTGGCAATTTACGCTACGGATGAGTCTATCCGCAGACCTAGATTTTATTATTCTTTGATTCTGTTAATTACCGGCGGCGTAACGGGGGCTTTTTTATCTCAAAATTTGCTGCTATTTTTCCTGTTTTTTGAGATAGAATTGATTCCGCTTTACTTGTTAATTGCGATTTGGGGAGGCGAGCGCCGGGGTTATGCTGCTACTAAGTTTTTAATCTATACTGCTTTTTCCGGCATTGTACTGCTGGCTGCTTTCTTGGGAACTGTTTGGCTGAGCGGTGCTTCTAGTTTCGATTTGGTTGGTGGAGCGGGCGCATTGCATTTGCAAGGAGGATTGCCTTTACCTTTGGTAAGGCAAATTATTTTACTGGCTGGGGTGTTGCTGGCTTTTGGGATTAAGATGCCTTTGGTGCCTTTTCATACTTGGCTGCCGGATGCTCACGTAGAAGCTTCGACGCCGGTTTCGGTGCTGCTGGCGGGGGTGCTGTTGAAGCTGGGAACTTACGGGATGCTGCGCTTTGGTTTGGGTTTGTTTCCCGATGCGTGGGCGGTGGCGGCGCCTTGGTTGGCGAGTTGGGCTGTGGTAAGCGTGCTTTACGGAGCGAGTTGCGCGATCGCCCAAAAAGATATGAAAAAAATTGTAGCTTACAGTTCGATCGCTCACATGGGCTACATTTTGTTAGCTAGCGCCGCAGCTACTCCGATTAGTATGTTGGGAACTGTGTTGCAAATGGTTAGCCACGGTTTAATTTCGGCGCTGCTATTTTTGAGTGTCGGCGTTGTTTACAAAAAATCCGGCACCCGCAACATCGATGTGCTCAAAGGTTTGTTCAATCCCGATCGCGGTTTGCCGATGATTGGCAGTTTAATGATCCTCGGCGTGATGGCAAGTGCGGGGATTCCGGGTTTGGCTGGATTTATTGCTGAATTTTTGATATTTCGGGGCAGTTTGCCAGTGTTTCCCGTGCAAACTTTCCTCTGCATGATCGGCACTGGTTTAACTTCAGTTTACTTTTTAATTATGGTCAACCGCGCCTTTTTCGGCCGCCTTTCGGATTTGGTGGTAAATTTGCCACAAGTCCGCTGGAACGATCGCATTCCTTCGCTGGTTTTAGCAATAATTATTGCAATCATGGGAGTGCAGCCGGGAGTTTTAGTTGCTTTGAGCGAGAAAACTGCGATCGCAATGGCAGCTCCTGGGCCCGCGCAAGTTAAAGTTTCTCAAAACTTAGACTGATAGGATGTCCGGTCGATCGACCGCACTCCAATTCGTTTGTAGTGAGTATGACAGTCCTCATAATTGTATGATGACTTGCATTCCTCACTACAAACAAACGCACCCCGCAGAAACCTAAAAAACCCGCTTTTTTAGATCTAGAGTGCCTCCAAGATGTTAGGTATTTTTATATCAAAACAAAGTAAATATTTGTGTTTTTAGGTAGCCAACATTGCCAAAAATGATATAATACCAGAACTATAAGCAGTAAGAAAATAGTTATTAAATTCAGGCTGAATCCAGATGAAAAGTACCGTATTAAAACCGTCTGTCCATACCCTAGCCGCATACATTGATGTCTTAGAATCAGGCAAAGCTTTGCTGCCTGAATCGGCGGAAAATGTAGTAGAAGTTGTCGGCGTTCTGAAAAGTTATGGTATTGTTTTAGATGCCTATTCTCGCAATCTCAATTATATTGCTGAAGAACAGTTTTTAGTGCTTTTCCCGTTTTTTAAATATTTCAATGGGGAAGTCACTCTGCCGAAGTTAATACGCTATTTGTGGCACGATCGCATTAATTTTGAGTATGCGGAGTATTGCATGAGAACAATGCTTTGGCACGGCGGTGGCGGTTTGGACAGTTATTTGGATTCCCCGGAATTTAGCAGTTTGGCCGAAAAGGCGATCGCAGCTAAATTAAAAGGCAATTTTTTCATGCAGGGACTTCACAAAGCATTTCCCGATTTTTTGCCGGAACAAGTGCGGATGCTGGCTTACTACACCGGTCTCGGTCAGTTTTGGCGGGTAATGAGCGATTTGTTTATGGACTTATCTGATTCCTACGATCGAGGGGAAACTAAGTCTATTTCTGATGTAGTTGATTTTGTCAAAGCCGGTTTAGTCGCCGCGGCCAGCCTACCGATTACCTACAGCGTCAAGATTAGCGGTCAAGTCTACGATATACTGCCAGCGACGGCTAATTTGACATTTTTACCAGATGTAGCCGTGCCTTATGTAGAGGCTGTTTTCTTTCGGGGCACAGCTTTTTTTGGCACAGTTTCATACAATGCTCAAGCCCATCAAATCCCGGAAGAACAAAGAGAATTTGCCTACGGGGCTTTGTTTGCTGACCCTTTACCGATTGGAGGTGCAGGGATTCCGCCCACTCAATTAATGCAAGATATGCGGCATTATTTGCCGGAGTATTTGCACGAAGTTTATCGCACTAGCTGTCGGGGTGAAGACGATGTGCGGGTGCAAATTTGTCAGAGTTTTCAAAAGTCGATGTTTTGCGTGACGACGGCGACTATTTTGGGTTTAGCACCTCATCCCATGAATACATTGGATTATGAGGAAAGAAAGGCTAATCGGGCTTATTTGGAAGGTTGGATGGATCGGTTTGGGAATTCTCGCTTGGATTGGGCAAATCAGCCAACTAACAGGGCCTGTCAGTTGTTCCCAGAACGGTAATTGTAGGGTGCGTGACAGCGAGAAATATTTGACTCGCAACTTGCGAATGCGGAAGTCACGCACCCCAATTTGTATTGACAATAAGGGTTATAGAGGTTATTATCAAAAAACTAGCTTTGTTTAATACATCGAATAAACTGATATCTTTCACGTATCCCGTCAGTCCGCAAGGGGTTTAAACCCCTTGCTCAAAGCTAAAGTCCACAGCGAGGAGCACTACAATCGCAGTCTTGGACGCACGGGGGCCAGAAACCGGGTTTTTTGCCAAAAAGACGCGTTCCAGCCAGCAGATCAGGTAAAAAACCCGGTTTCTAAACATCGCAGCACGTAAGTCCTTAATTGTTTGTGAAAATGCTGCTTTCTGGTGAGTTCAAATGACTTTGACATCATTGAATCAAGCTTTACATCGAATTTTAAAATGGTTAGAAGAACACAAGCCGGAAGCTATTTCATTATTACAACCAGGCTTATCTAATAGAGAAATTGAAGAACTGGTTAAGGACTTGCCGATTCATTTTCCACAAGAACTTTACGATTTATACAAATGGAAAAATGGCTCAGAAGATAGTCCCGAACAAGAAAATGTTGCTTACATTTTTAATGGATTCAGCTTTTATCCTCTAGAAGATGCCATAAAAATATATCGACAAAAACTCATCGAGCGTAACAGGTCTACGTTAAATATTAACAATCCAGGTTGGATAGAAATATTTTTTCATTATATAGGAAAAGAAGTGGGAGGTTATGTAGTTATTGACGACTCTCAAGAAGCTGGTCAGGTAATTTTCGCCTATCATAAAGACGGCGCTGAAACTGCCGATCGATATGCCAGCCTCACCAGCATGATAACAACGATAGCAGAGTGTTATGAAACAGGGGCTTATTCCATAACTAAAGATGAATATTTTACAGGGTCACAAACTAAAGATTACCAAAAAGCGCATCAAATTTGGTGCAAACACAATTCAGAAATCGTAGATTCACTACTGGAAAAACTGCAAAAATTATCGTCTTATCAATCCTTTATAGATATAGCAGCCGATATAAGGGAGCTAAAAGACCCAAGAACTGTAAAACTCCTAATTCGGGTTTTACAAAGACCTGTTTTGACTTACGATGATTTATGTATTCAAAAATTCGCTGCCAAGATGTTGGGAGAATTAGGCGATGCTGGGGCTGTTGAACCTCTCATTTCTGCTTTACAAAACGATAGCTGGATGACTCAATATTGGACAGCAATATCGCTAGGTCAGGTCAAATATAAACCAGCAAATGACCCTTGGATCGAACATTTGAAAGATAGCCATAATCGAGTTCGAGAGATGGCAGTTTGGGCGTTAGGAGAAATCGGAGATTTAAGAGCAGTAGAACCCCTGATTGATGTTTTACGGGATAGCGATTATAGGGTAAAACAAGCGGCAAATGAAGCCTGGGATAAACTGGTTGCCAGGTTTCCTGCAATTGAGGAAGAAATTCCCTTTTAAGCTATATAATTTATGCCGATCTCAGCTTTCAATCCTTCAGCATCTAAAAGCTGTTTGAGTCGATCGACCTCAGCTTTAGTTCCGCTGCAAACACCACCGGGCATCTTCTTTTTTAGCTTCATAGCTTCAGCTAATGACAACGACATAGCCGCGCTCAATATCTTTACTGCTAGCGTAGCGCGTTCTTCTGTTTCCAGAACAGTAAAGTTCCAAGTCCCTTCTTTCGTTAAAATCGCTTCTCTGAGTTCGTTAGGTAGAGTGCCGGTATCATCTAACTCGATTGCCTCGCCGCAGTGAGGGCAGTCATAAGATAGATGCCAAACAAGTTGTTTGTCAAAGACAGACTGACCGAAAAACATCTGTATGTCTTTGCCGCAATTCCCGCACAGTCCGTATAAATCGCCATTTCTAATTTCCAAACTCTCTAGATTCGGACTAGAAGACTCAGGCCGTGAGAGTCGGTTCCGCAAGTTCCCAGCAAGCCGTGAGTTTCTGCTAAATCTTTGACTAAACCTGTTTGTTTGGGACTCGGTTTCCAAGGATTTGGATTACCGTAGGCATAGTAGGTTTCTACGCCGTCAATTCCTAAACGAGCGGCTTCTGGGATTAATTTATCTGCGGTAGAACGATAACGGCAAGGATGTGCTAGAACTGCTAAACCTCCTGCTTCTTGAATAGCTTCAATTACCCTGGCTGCTGGATAATTAGCGCTGCCTTCAGTACCTTTACCTCGCAAGTAAGGTTGGAGACTGGGATGTTGCGGATCGAAGGCGTAAGCGAGAATGTGTACGTCGTTGTTGAGCAATTCGGCATTAATTTCAGCACCCGTCCATAGAGTTGGTGCTGCGATGTTGTTCTTGGAATGGTTTAATTTCCAATTATCCAACCAAATTTGAGCTTGAGCGTAGCCTTTGGTGCTGTGGTGATCGGTGATAGCTAAGCCTTTGAGACCGATCGCGATCGCTTGTTCCATCACTTTTTCTGACTGCGATCGCCCGTCAGAGTTAATTGTGTGCAGGTGGAAGTTATAGGAACCGGGACAGCTATCGGCATCAATTGTCTGCAAGACTTGTTTGAGTGCTGAGATATTTTGGGCTTCAGGTTTGAGACTAGAACCGGGGAAGGGAGCGAGATTGACAGTCATAAGCGTTATTATAAAAAAAACTAGCTTTGTTTAATATATCGAATAAATTTATATGTTGCACCGATCGCGATAGTTACAATAGCGATTTACCGTGGTGCGGGGGCGGGTTTATGAGATTATTGATTTTAGGCAATTACGATCGGTAAAACCCGCCCCTACAGGTTTGTTAAGAATGGCACAAGATATTAATTCAATCGCATTTTAAACCGGCTGCTGCTCCTGTGGGAAATTCGATAGGCACAAAGGTAAGACCCAATTGTTCTCTAGAACACGGTACAATATGCGCCAATAATCCTTTAGGAGGATTTTTGCGATTGCCGGTGTTCGAGTCAAACTCAATTATACCCGTGGCTCCCTCGACTTTAAAATTTGGATCGGCCAAGGTTTTTTGCATTCCTTCGCGGCTGGGTTCTGGCTGCATTTCTATGGCTTTGATCAGCGTCCGGGCCGCATCGTAGGTTAAGGCCGATCGAGTATTCACCGGGCCTCCCCACAACTTTTCAGTATTTTGAGCAAATTTTTTGTCAAAACTGGTTATAGGATGCCAGAACACAGATATAGCTAGTTTTTCGACAGACTTTAGCTGTTTTGCAACTTCTAAAGTTTTCCAATCGTAGAGTCCCCAAGGCCCGACAATCCAATGGCGATCCTGGTTAGCTTTAATCATTTCGATCGCATTTTGCTGGGCATTTGTGACTTGAGCGTCGGGAATGACAAGTAAGGCTGTTTTTCCGACTTTCTCAACTTCTTTTATTGCTGCTTCGGCGTTAAAATTTTTTTTAGATAAGTCGTAAAACTCTCTGTTCCTGATAGTCGTTCCTCCTTTGGCTTCAAATTGCTTTTTGAATTCTTCCCACAAAGAAGCGCTGAACGCACTGTTGGGATTGTAAAATACTGCCACTTTTTTCTCACCGACCGAGAGCAGTTGATTTACTAAAGCTTCAGCTTCGATGCTAGTTGTCGGAGCAGTCCGAAAGAAAAATTTTCGAGGTTTTCGCGTCAGTTCTTCGGTGGTACTTCCCGGAGAAAGAGCGACTAATTTATGGCGATCGTAAATATCTACTGTTGCCACAGTCATCTCGCTGGCATAGTGTCCGATGACTGCTAAAATATCTGGTTGAGCGACTAAGGAATTTACCCTTTTAATTGCCTCTGACTTGATATTTGCCTCATCAGCGACAATCACTCTGAGACCTTTACCGTTAATCGGTTTCGGTTTGAGAAATTCTTGACCGGGAAAGTCTTGGTTGCGATCGTTTGCAGCGATCAGGCCTAAATTAACTTCGGTTTGAGCTTGAGCAATGCCGCGCAGCAGTTCTTCTGCTAAATTTGCGTTAGCGATGCTACCGTCGGGATTTCTGAGGATGGGAACAACGATCGCGATCGTGTAATATTCTGCATTTATTGCCTTCAGCAGGGCATTGTTGATATAAATTAAAGTTTCTGGATCTCTGCGGTCTTCTCGCCAGGACTGTTTGAGCAATTTCAAAGCATCAGGATAATTTGAGTCTGCCAACTCACTAATTCCCCTTTGTTTTGACCAAAGAGGCGAGGTTTGAACGAGGAGTTTTTCGCCAGAACTTATACCATCTGCGGAGGGTGTAGGCAGCGTTGGTTGCGGAAAAATGCTGGGGATTAGCGGGGAAATTCTGGGGATTAAAAATGCGATCGCCAATGCAGCGCCCAGTCCCGCAACTGGGAACAACAACCAGCGAAAGTGTGGTGGCGGTGGCGGTGGCAATGCGATCGGCTGTGGCAATGCGATCGACTGTGGCAATGCGATCGACTGCGGGAATTGCAGCGAATCCAAGGCTTCCAACACCTCAGTAGCAGATTGGTAGCGCTGCTGAAAGTGGAAAGGTACCATTGTGTTTAAAATATTTCTTAGACCATCGCTAACTTGTACCGGAGGGCGATCGGGCGTCGAGTAATCCCAGATTATTTCGCAAGTTTCGGGGTCTTGTGGCAGATGGGTGGGAAGCTGCCCGGTGAGGGCTTGAATCGCGATGATTCCTACTGCATAAATATCATTGTAGGGTTGCGGGGTAGACCGCGGATTGTATTGTTCGGCTGGCATATAACCGCTGGTGCCGATCGCCTGCGATGTGAATATTTCACCTGTAGAGTTAGAGATAAAAGTGCCGATTTCTTTGACCGCCCCAAAATCAATTAAAACAATTTTTTTATCTGTTTCGCGCCGAATTAAGTTAGAAGGTGTAATATCGCGGTGAATAATATTTTCTTGGTGGACAGATTGTAATATTTCCAGAACTTCCCGCAACAAAGCAACAGTTTGTTGCTCATTCCACCGATCGCCCGGAGCAAGTTCTTGACTGAGCGGATGTCCTTGAACGTATTCTTGCACTAAATAAAAATGGTCGTTGTTTTCAAAGCGAGCGAATAATTCGGGAATGCGCGAGTTTCTCCCCAGACGGCGCAAAGCGCTAGCTTCCCTTTCAAATCGCTCCCTTGCCCTCTCCAAGACGCGCGGATCGTTCGATGGGGGAAAAGGAATTTCCTTAACAACGCACAGAGGATTATTACGTTGGTTTATTTGTACAGCCGTGTAGGTTCTAGCAAAGCCTCCCTGTCCCAACAAAGCGAGAATTTCGTAGCTTTCGTGCAGGATACGCCCTAAGTTGACACACATAAATTTTCCAACACCTCTTGACAGGCTGCGATCGCTGATGTTGATTATAAGCTTTTTTGTTGCCAGATACAGCTTGGCAACATATCAAATTCGTCTGTGTCAATATCAAAAACACTATAACTCTCAGCAATTCGCAATTATACATTAGTGATGACTGATGGCTAATTCCCAATTATCTTTCCCCTAACTTGCTGAGTACAAAAGCAGCTAAAAATCCGCAGACAGTAATTAGTCCCGCAAAATCGTGAGTTTCCTCAAATGCTTCGGGAATCATAGTATCTGAGATCATTGCTAAAATACCCCCTGCTGCTACGGCGGTAGTTGCGGCTATTACTTCCGCAGAAAAGTGGCTGAAAACCGCATATCCTAACAATGCTGCGATACCGGAAATAACTGCGATCGCGCCCCAAACTCCAAAAACGTAACCGATCGATCTCCCTGCTTTTTTCATGCCGGCGGCGCTGGAGAGTCCTTCGGGAATGTTGGAGAGGAAAATTGCCGCTACTGTCACCCAACTGACAGCGCCTCCAGAAATCATGCTGACGCCAATGACGATCGACTCCGGTATCCCGTCTAACAGCGCGCCGAGGGCGATGGGTAATCCGCCATCGCCTGACTCTGTTTTAGCTGGGTGCAAACTGCCCGATCGCTTGCGGTGTTTTGCTCCCTGTTTATTCAAAAACCAATTGGCGGCTGTGTAGACAGCAGCGCCCCCCAAAAAGCCGATCGCCGTCGAGTCGAAACCGCCGCGCTTGTAAGCTTCATCCATCAGCTCAAAGGATAGCGCTGAAATCAGCACACCAGCGCCAAAAGCCATAATTGTCGCGATCGCCCGTTGAGGGATGCTCGCAAAGTAACCCACCGCCGCTCCCAGTAGCAGCGCCGAACCCCCCACTAAACCCCAAAATCCTGCCTGCAACCACACTGGAAACATCAGCCGCACCTCAAAGGAAAAATTTTTATGCCCGCTGGAAAATTATATAGTTTTAATTGCGGGACGACAGCGGATACAGCATTTCTCAACCGAGCGAGGTACTGCCTGTTTAGCAAGCAATTTCCAATGACTAATAACTAATGACTAATGACTAATGACTAATAAAAACAAATTCCCCGGCATCACCGGGGAAGGACAAATATTAAAAAAAGTAATGTTGTTTTAATAAATTGAATTTGCCAAAAAGCGGCGATAAATTAGTAGCAGCCCTTGTTAATTTGAGAGCGGACGCCGGGGCGGGCATTCCTGTGCAGGTGCCGCACCCGATCGCATTTTCCAGTCTCAAGAAAACAGTTGCATTCATATTTGAGCACCAATTAAGCTTGGTTGCTGTTGCGAGTCTGGCTTGCCAGCTCCAACAGTTGCGCCCAGCGTTTTTGGACTTGTTTGGGAGTGCATTTGAGCGCGGTGGAGATCGCCTTGTCGCTTTCTTGATTCCGCTTCATTTCTAACAGTTGCTGCATTTCCGGCGACAGTTGAGCGCGAAATGCTTCCCATTTGTCAGAAGTCATTCCCAGCTTTTGATCGACATCAGCACCCAGCCATTCGTGCACGAGTTTCCAATTTTGAGTGCGGGCAAATTTTTCGACGTGGTACTTAAAGCGCTGTTGCAAGTAGTCGCGCTGGCGGGAAGACAAACCGAGAACTTGATCGATTTCCGAAGCCGAAAGGTCTTGCAATTTTAAAGTGAGGTAGTCCACGCATTCTGGTTGATTTTGAGATTCCAGATAGGCAATCAATTCTGAGACTACTCGATCGCGCAGCACAGCATCAGCCGGATCGACAGTTTCCGATACCATTTGCTCGCGCACTTGTTGCAGCGCCGGAGAGCGGCTGTACATTTCCGCATCTTCTCCCTTGCCCGACTCTACAGCCATTTCAATGTCGATCGCAGTTTCCGGAGGTTGGCCCTTGGCAAATCCTTGAGCGCGCAACACGATCAGGCGCTGGCGGTTGCGGCCGGGCAAACCGATTTGGCGCTTGGCGTAGTGCTCGGTAAAAGCCATGTACTCTGCCAATTCTAGCTGCGTGCGGGGCTGGTAGGTGGCATCGAGTTGGTGTTCGCGGCGGAAAGCTCGCAGAGATTCGATGTAAAAGCCTTGCAAAAAGTCTTCAATCATGTTGTAGCGAGCTTGGAAGTTCAAGTTCGATCTGAAGGAAGCAACATGGCGGTAAATCATGGCCGCCAGGTGAGAGTGCAGTTCGACGCGGCCTTGTTTGGAACCGAGGCGGTAGTATTGCAGGGTTTTTTGCAACCGGTGCTCGGCCAAGGTGATTTGCCAAGCTTCCACTTCGCCGGAAATTTGGATGCGATCGCTTTTTTGGCAAATCCGTTCGACTTCCTTAGCAATCCGCATCGCCACTGCTTGAGTGCTGCGGCTGGCAGTTTTCATTTCCGCTTGCAATTCTTTGAGGGCGAAGTTAGCCAAAGCGAGGATATCGATGCTGGGAAGAGTATTGATTTCAGCGGTTTGTTCGCTGGAGGCGGCCGGAATGCTGTTGAGGTCAGAAGCGGTGTTGCAGTTGACGGTGTTGGTGGCAGCTTTGACAGTCATGGCGTTTATCGGGTGGTAGGGCACAGCGGGTGTGCGAGGACATTTGTCAGAGAGTGAGGCTGCAGTTGCTGGCGGTTTCGCTTGCTGTGCTGATTCAACTCTCTATACATTGAATGTTACGGAAGTAGAGATAACCGCAGTGATGCCAGTGTTCCACTCTCTCATGCAACAGTTTTTGGCTGCTGAATCTGATTCTAAGCGCTGACTGTGGGAGATATGTTTTATTGCCATTAAAGCCTTACTGTACAAGCATTCTGAGCTGTTATGCGGGTGTGGCGATCGCGACAAAGATTGACGGTGTTCCGGGGCCGCTGAGTGGACGATTTACAAACTGGTTTTTTAAGGGTTTGATGTTCTGGAATCGGGATGGGAGAAAATGTAGCGAAAACCCATGTCTTCTGAACCTACGCAACAGCAATTAGGAAACCCGGTCGATCTGCAAATTTGCTCTTAGTAAAACGCGCAACGGCCTTTTTTGAACGAACCGCGAAGACGCAAAGGACACGAAGGAAGACAAGAAAAGTAGGGTGCGGTGCGGTGCACAGAGATGCTTGTCAAACAACTCACCCCGATTCTCTCTCTAATACCAAAGTCACCGGCCCGTCATTCTTGATCGAGACTTGCATCATCGCTCCAAACAAGCCTGTTTCGACTTTTAAGCCGCTCTGGCGCAACTTTTCTACAAATTTCTCATAAAAAATTTCGGCTCGTTCCGGAGCCGCTGCTCGGTCAAAGGAAGGCCGCCGACCTTTGCGACAGTCGCCGTAGAGCGTAAATTGACTGACAACCAGCAACTCACCGCCGATGTCTTGTACCGACTTGTCCCAGCGGCCGGTATCCCTAGCCGAGTCAGGAAACAAACGCAATTCTAGGCATTTGCGAGCCATCCAATCGAGTTCTGCTTCGGTGTCGGTATCTGCAATACCTACAAGCAAGTTAAGTCCGCAGCCAATTTTGCCGACAATTTGACCGTCAATTTCGACTTGAGATGATTTGACTCGCTGGATGATGACTCGCATGGGAAATTAGAAATGCTTAAATTTAAAACTAAAAATCAAAAGGTAAACTTACCTTTTGAATAGGAACGATCGAAAGAAACCCGGTTTCTCGGATAAATCTTGGTTTTGACCGCGAAGTCTCGACGAAAAAACCGGGTTTCTAGCCAGCGCACGTCTGTTCTGTTTAATTTTCAACCTTTAGTTTTTCCCAAAACCTTTGCCGCGACTGGTTGAAGGCATACAAAGACAGTTTTCAAGTTGCGATCGCAAATTCTCGGTATCCAAACCCTGACCGATGAGAACAAGCTGGTTCTTCCGCTCACCTTTCCACTCGTCATCGTCCATCGAAAATCGCTTGCCGCTCAAATGGAAAATATGCCGTTTGGGACTTTCTTCAAACCACATAATCCCTTTCGCGCGAAACACGTTTGTTGGCAGTTGGTGGTCTAAGAAATATTGAAATTTTCTCAGAGAAAAGGGCTTGTCGCTCTGAAAAGAAATTGAGGTAAATCCGTCATTTTCTAAATGGTTGGAGTGGTCGTGACCGTGATGGTCATGATGGCCGTGGTCGTGATGGTCGTGATGGTCGTGATGGCCGTGGTCGTGATGTTCGTGGTCGTGATGGCTGTGATCGTGATGGCCGTGGTCGTGATGTTCGTGACTGCTAGGAGTTTCCTCAGATTGGAAATATTTGTCAGATTCAAACAATCCTACACTGAGGACAAGCGGCAGTGGAACTTGCGATTTTATAGTTCGCAGAATTCGAGCACCTTCTTTGACATCGCGAATCTTAACTTCCAACAAATCTAAATCTGCTTCCTCAACCAAATCTGTTTTGTTGAGGATAATTATATCGCCGTAAGCTATTTGACTGTAAGCTGCTTGAGAGTTGAACAAATCTAAGCTGTAGTTGGCTGCGTCTACTACTGTCACTATCGAATCGAGACGAGTCAGATCGCGCAGTTCTGTGCCTAAAAAAGTCATCGCTACTGGCAGCGGGTCGGCGAGTCCGGTTGTTTCGACTACTAGATAATCGAGATTTTCTTGACGTTCCAGAACTTTGTAAACTGCATTAACTAAATCTTCATTAATTGTGCAGCAGATGCAGCCGTTGTTCAGCTCAACCATGTTGTCCTCGGTGGTGACAATCAGTTCGTTGTCGATGCCGATTTCGCCAAATTCATTTACCAAAACTGCTGTTTTCAAACCCTGCTGGTTGGTCAGGATGTGGTTGAGCAGGGTTGTTTTGCCGCTGCCGAGAAATCCTGTAATGATTGTAACGGGTAAGCCGTGTTTGGGAGCGTCCATCGCCAGTTCTGTTTCGGACTGAGTTGTAGATTGCATAGCTTGAATGTCAAATAAGGTCTGAAACTTAAACTTGTTGTTCTTATTGTATCTTATATGAATTCCGAACAGCGCGTTACCAGCGCTAATTCTCGGAAGTTGCCAACTATGCGATCGCACCTGTTTAATTTGGCGATCGAATTGTTGGCAAAAGTACCTCTAGGAGTTGGTCTGCAACGTGTTTCCAGGTAAACCCACTCGCTACAAATTTGGGGCCTGCTTCCCGAGAGCGATCGCACAACTCCGGCTGTTCTATAATATTTTTCATTAAGGCGATCGAATGTTCTAAATCTGGCATCAGGCGAAATATCGGGCGATCGTTAGAAGTACCTTCTTGAAACGTACTTTCGACGTGCCAAGCAAAGTCTGGAGTTGTAAAATCATCCGTCGGGCCGCCTTTAGTGCAGATAAGCGGCAAGCCGCAAGCGATTGCTTCTAGTGCTGGCAAATTGAATCCTTCTGCTAAATAAAGAGATACGTAGGCATCGGCTGCTTGATAAAGTTGAGCCATTTTTGCAAAAGGCAGTGTTTCTCCTATGTAAGCCATGCGCGGCAAAACTTTTTCTGCTTCGTCAAAGGTTAGTTCGTCTAGGTTTTGAGCGATCAGAGAATCCGACTCATATATTGATTCTTCTCCTTTCAATACTAATCTGGCTGCGGGATAACTTTCAACTACAACTGCGAAAGCTTTTAATAATAAATCGATGCCTTTATTGGGAGATCCTGCACCGACATTCAAAAATACAAATCCGTCCCATCCTAACTGTTTCCGCAAAGCTTCGCGTTCCGATTTTGTTAAAGGTTTGTAAATATTCGGATCGGTGCCGCAGGGTATGACAATTGTGCGATCGGGATTCGCACCGCTGCGGATAAATCCGGTTTTCGACCAATGGGAAGGCGTAATAATAATTATATCCGAGTTGCTGTGTCCTTCGCGGAGGGAAGCTGCGCCCGTTATTCTAAAGTTTTCGTTGTGCAGAATTCCCCATTTTGTTGTGGCAAACAAGCACGTCCGTTTGGTATTAAAAAATTATTGATTCAAAAGTTGATTTCTCAATTTTATAGCTCGTATTTTCGGGTAACATGGCATCTAGCAAATGGTCGAGTCCATGTTTTCAAGGAAAGTTTTTAGCTACAAAACGGGGGTCTACAATTCGAGCTTGGGCTGTAAGTGCAGGTTGTGCGATAACTGTCTGCATCAACTGAGTCGAATGTTCCCATTCGGAAGCTCAAATAAATAGTTTATTTTTGCTATTTCAACAGACATAAATTTACTTTATACTTACTTTCTACGGGCAGTGCAAAGTCTGGGTGAGTGAAATTGTCTGTAATGCCACTGACTGTGGCGAATCAGGTTGTTTCGACTACTAGATAGTCGAGATTTGCTAGGCGTTCTAAAACTATGTAAACTGGATTAACCAATGCCAAGAAATCCTGTAATGATTGTAACGGGCAATCCGTGTTTGGGAGCGTCCATCGCCGGTTCAGTCTCGGACTGAGTTGTTGTAGATTGCATAGCTTGAATGTCAAATAACGTCGATCGCACTTTCCTTGTGGTTCTTATTGTATCTTAATTAGGACAAGGCCTCGTTAACCCAGTTTCTCGGAAAAATGTTGGGTTTGGTGGCATGGTATCTACGCATCAACCGGGAATCAGCCCGAGAGTGCAAAATAAGTGGGCCGCTAATTATCGGCAATTGCTAACGCTGTCGATCGCACTTTTTTATTTTTTTGATAATTTTTTTGTTCCCAGTACCTGTCGCAGTTAGCCTGCCACCTGTTTTCCCGGTAAATCCAGCAGCGACAAATTTGGGGCACACTCAAGCTGAGTGCGATCGCCCAATTCCCGCTACTCTATAGCAATCCTAAATCATTTGTGAATTTCTTACTCCCTCCCCGATGCCTTGGGGAGGGTTGGGGTGGGGTAAAAAATTTACGACTCATTGACGATTGCTATATAATAAATTTAATTATCGACCTGCGTAAAATATTTAAATCTCAACTATCAACTAAAACAGGGGGGTGGCTAACAACAGCCACCGCCCTCAAGATAGTATTGCGCTACGTAAATTTGTGCTTACGCAGGAAGCAAGACTGAATCAATAATGTGGATGACACCATTATCAGCAGCAACATCGGCTGTTGTAACGGTAGAATCATTGATTTTGACGCCATTGGAAGCATCAATTTTTACTTCTGAACCTTCAACTGTCTTGGCAGATTTCAGGTTGACCACATCAGCGGCCAGAACTTTGCCAGAAACGACATGATAAGTCAGGATTTTTGTGAGCTTAGGAATGTCCTTAAGCAGTGCTTCTACAGTACCTTCGGGAAGCTTAGCAAAAGCTTCGTCCGTAGGCGCAAAAACTGTGAAGGGGCCAGCGCCTTTGAGAGTATCTACTAAACCAGCAGCTTTGACAGCAGCAACTAGGGTTGTAAAAGAGCCAGCCGAAACGGCGGTATCAACAATATCAGCCAAGTGAGTCACCTAGTTTTTGTAATCTATAAATCACTATAACGCTAAAAAGTTAATTTAGCTACATTAATTTTTTCTCTTGTTCTGTCTGGTTTTCTGAATATTAAAATAGCACTTTTTTTATTTAACTCCTTTCCTAAAATACCTATCTAAAGGTAGATAAAATTTTTCGGATATTACTATATTTTAAATTAGCAATTTAATCCTAAATACCTTAGTTAAGACGATCGCCCCTGCGCGCTATTTAAACTAAACGCACGGGCGATGTCTGGGAACCCTCGCCCCTGCTACGATATTTTGATTAGCTTAGCCAAACATTCAACATCCTGCATAGCGCTAACGCACTGCAAAAGCCCGCCACCCCGACTGATGGCAACAGTTTGGGAAATCCCGATCTAAACTGTTAACAACCATTAACTAGCGGAAGGGTGACATGAGATACAAACTACTAGGTCACAGCGGACTTCGCGTTTCGGAAATCTGCCTCGGAACCATGACTTTTGGGGAAGAGTGGGGTTGGGGCGGTTCCTACGACGAAAGCCGTAAAATGTTCGACGCCTTTGCAGAAGCGGGCGGCAATTTCATTGATACCGCGAATCTCTACACCAACGGTACTAGCGAAAAATATGTCGGTGAGTTCATAGCAGCCGATCGCGAAAAATGGGTAGTTGCCACTAAGTATAGCCTCAACATGAAGAATGGCGAAATCAACGGTTTCGGCAACCACCGCAAAAATATGGTGCAAGCAGTAGAAGCAAGTTTGAAGCGATTGCAAGTTGAATACATAGATTTGCTGTGGCTGCACGCTTGGGATTTTACGACACCAGTGGAAGAAGTGATGCGCGCTTTTGACGATTTGGTGCGCGCCGGCAAAGTTCTTTATATCGGCATTTCCGATACGCCGGCTTGGATTATTTCTCAAGCAAATACGATCGCCAACCTGCGCGGTTGGACACCATTTATCGGCTTGCAAATCGAGTATTCTTTAAAAGAGCGAACTCCCGAACGGGACTTGATCCCTATGGCAAAAGCCTTTGATATTGGCGTCACAGCTTGGAGCCCCCTAGCAGGCGGTTTGCTGACAGGAAAATACAACACTTCAGAAACAGCCACCGAAACTAAACGGCTTAATTCACCGGACTCTGGAAAAATTAACGAACGAGACCTCAAAATTGCTGACGAAGTTACCAAAATAGCAGCCGAAATTGGCAAGCCTGCTTCTCAAGTAGCCCTAAATTGGCTGCGACAACAGCCCGTCAAAGTTATTCCAATTGTGGGTTCGCGCAAACTCTCGCAACTTCAGGAAAATCTCGCTTGTTTGGAGTTTGAATTAACCCCGGAACAAATGCAGCAGTTAGACAAAGTAAGTGCAATTGAATTGGGTTTTCCCCACGATTTCTTAAAGAGTTCGAGTGTGCAAGATTTTGCCTTTGGAGGGGGAATCGCCAAAATTGACAGCAGCCGACTGTAAAGTTGCTGCTATTTTTTATCGCGGGTTTACGTGGATATTTTGCGTTCGATCGCAGATATCGGCGAACCCGCCCTTAGAGGGATGATTGATATTTGTGCTGTGGACGCGACGTTAAACTGAGGTTCACAGCGCAAATGTCATCACATTGGTTTCTTGCCCTGACTCGTGCAAAATCTTAGGTTTATTGTTGCCGTTGCCTGGTTTCTTTGCTATTGTTGAGACAGGTGCTCTTCGGTGAGTTTTACCCCACTGCATAAACTGTCAATTGTTAATCTATCGGAAGTCTGAAATCTCTGTGCAGCTTTGTATATTAGGATACAAATTTTTCCTGCGAGCGATCGGATGAGTTTAAAAAAGGCTAGGTTTGTTAAATTAAAAAGCAACATAAACTTGATGGGAAATTTTCTATCCTCTCCAAATAAAGCAATAAAACTCGCTCTTTTTTCACCCCGTAGCTGCCAGTTAAGGGTGATTTTACAAGGTCGATCGGCATTTTAACCGCTTTTGAACCCAGCGTGTAAGCTAAGCGCATCCTGAGATAGAAGTCATCCTTCAGATAGAAGTTATGGCAGAAAAACTGGGTTATAGTTAACAACAATAGCAAGTATAACAATATTAACTTATCTCCCCGTTTCAATTCTGAAAAAAGCAGATAAGCGTGTTTCTCCGCAGCTAAACAGTTTCTTTGTTTGGTTCCATGAATGCGGCGCTTGCTCGTCAATAAAAGTTCTCAGATTGATGCTTCTTGCGACTTTTAGTAAGACACTCCTGAGAAACAGATTCTATTGACAAATTTTCATTGACAAATTTTCATTGACAAATTCCAGAGGCTAATTATGTCGCCCCCCCCAAACTCAGTAAACAATAATTATAGCCGCAATAAAGGTCGAGCATGGGAGATCCGATTTACCTCTATAGATCCTGCCAAATCGCCTTCTCAATTCGCTCCCTCGCCGGCATTGCGCGCTAAATTATTAAAAGCTGATTCTTTAGATGCACCGGATTTAGTTTGCCTGTCTCATTTGCGGTGGAATTTTGTCTATCAGCGTCCGCAACATCTCTTGGGTCGCTGTGCGAAAACTCGTCGCGTATTCTTTGTAGAAGAACCGGTTTTTAGCGAGGCTACAGATTGGTGGCTTGATGTCAGCATCCACGAAAGCGGAGTCTGGGTAATAGTACCGCACCTGAGTGAAGGAACCAGCGAAGCAACAGCACAAACTGCTCAGCAAGCCATGCTAGATGATTTGTTTAAAGCAGCAGAAATTAGCCAGTACATCCTTTGGTATTACACACCAATGGCTGTCAGTTTCACAAGCCACTTAAAGCCGCTAGCTGTAGTTTACGACTGCATGGATGAACTCTCAGCATTCCAAGGCGCGCACCCGGATTTAAAAGCCAATGAAAACCAATTATTAAAGCGCGCCAGCGTAGTATTTACCGGGGGACACAACCTTTACGAAGCCAAACAGCACCAGCACCCAAACATTCACGCCTTCCCCAGCAGCATCGAAAAAGAACACTTTGCGACAGCCAGGAATCTTTCAGAAGAACCAGCGGATCAAAAAGACATTCCTCACCCGCGTTTGGGATTTTATGGCGTCATAGACGAACGCATGGATATCGAACTGCTGGCGGGCATTGCCCAAGCAAGGCCGGACTGGCATTTAGTCATCATTGGCCCGGTGGCGAAAATCGATCCGGCAACTCTGCCAACTCACTCAAATATCCACTATCTCGGTGGCAAATCTTATCAAGAACTGCCAGCGTATCTTGGCGGATGGGATATAGCCATGCTGCCTTTTGCGATTAACGAATCGACTAAGTTTATTAGTCCGACGAAAACTCCAGAATACCTCGCTGCCGGCAAACCTGTGATTTCTACTCCTATCCGCGACGTGGTGCGACCCTACGGAGAAAACGGCTTGGTTCGGATTGCTAGCAATTCTGAAGAATTCGTTGCTTGTGCTGAAGAAATCTTCAGCACAAGTTCGGACGTTCGCACCAAATGGCTGAGCGAAGTTGACGCTTTTTTAGCAGACAATTCTTGGGACAATACCTGGAGCGAAATGCTGGG
This sequence comes from Microcoleus sp. MOSTC5, assembly GCF_036701825.1. Taxonomy (NCBI): domain Bacteria; kingdom Bacillati; phylum Cyanobacteriota; class Cyanophyceae; order Oscillatoriales; family Microcoleaceae; genus Microcoleus; species Microcoleus sp. MOSTC5. Next base: position 84,636 of record NZ_JAUBRK010000023.1, read on the forward strand.
GTTGATCGAAAGTGCGATCGACGAGAAAAGGCCCAAAGCAGAAGGCAGGATGAAAGTTTTAAGTTAGGAATGTTGAGGTTATAAGTTAAAGAGTTACCAATTTATGAATTCAAAACTCAACACTCAACTATGCTCGCTTGTTGATTACCAATTACCAATTACCCTTACCAAAAATCAGAGGTGTTTTAATGTTTGACTATTTAATTGTCGGTGCAGGATTTGCAGGTAGCGTCATTGCCGAAAGACTAGCAAATGAGGCCGGAAAAACAGTCTTGATAATTGATACCCGCAACCACATCGGCGGCAACGCATACGATCACTACGACAATCACGGCATCCTGGTACACAAATACGGCCCCCACATTTTTCATACCAATTCGCGCCCAGTTTTCGAGTACCTTTCGCGGTTCACCGAGTGGCGGCCCTACGAACACCGCGTCCTCGCCAGCGTTGACGGTCAATTGCTGCCAATTCCCATCAATCTCAACACCGTAAACCAACTTTACGGACTGAATCTCACCTCATTTGAAGTAGAAGATTTCTTCGCGAAAGTAGCAGAACCAAAGGATTACATTCGCACTTCCGAAGATGTAGTTGTGAGCAAAGTCGGCCGCGAACTTTACGAGAAATTCTTCCGCAACTACACCCGGAAACAGTGGGGAATGGACCCCTCGGAACTCGACAACTCAGTGATTGCGCGCGTTCCCACTCGCATTAACCGGGACGATCGCTATTTCACCGATACCTATCAAGCAATGCCCCTGCACGGCTACACTCGGATGTTTGAAAAGATGCTTTCTCACCCAAACATCAAGGTGATGCTGAATACCGACTACCGGGAGATTGAGGGTTTTATCCCTTACGGAGAAATGATTTACACCGGGCCTGTTGATTCTTATTTCAATTATTGCTACGGCAAACTTCCTTACCGTTCCTTGGAATTCAAGCACGAAACGCTAAACGTACCCGTACACCAAGCAGCACCGGTGGTAAATTACCCCAACGAGCATTTATATACTCGCTGCACGGAGTTTAAATACCTCACCGGACAAGAGCATCTAAAAACTAGCATTGTATACGAATATCCCCAAGCTGAGGGAGACCCTTACTACCCGGTTCCGCGTCCCGAAAATGCCGAAATTTACAAGAAATATAAGGCTTTGGCTGATGCAACTCCGGGAGTTTCTTTTGTGGGAAGGCTGGCGACTTACAGGTATTACAACATGGATCAAGTGGTCGCTCAAGCTTTGACAACTTACAATCAAATTACTACCAAGCCGGTGATTGAATTGGCGGCGAATGTTAACGGTTCTGCCTCTAATGTAAGCTCCTCGAATGGAGTTGTCGATCGCCCAGCCGCAGCTTCTCTAGAAGTCGCTGCTGTCAACGGCAACGGCAACGGCAACGGCAACGGCGGCAAATCTGGTAGCAAGTAGCTGGAATCTGTGAGTTTGTAAGGGTCAAGATGTCTGGTGATCCGTGCGCACCCTACGGCGATCGCTAAAAACGTAAGGTATGCACGGATCACCCTACTCGGTTTGGATCAAAAATTATTTAACAATTCAAACAAGTGTTGAGGTGAAAATGAGAGTTATAATTAAAATAGTTTTGTCTCATGAGATTTTGCAAACTTCTCAATTTCCGCATTTCCATAAAGAAATAGAGCGCTTAATTGAAAGTGGTGGCAAAATTCTGATGCTCGATTTCTCAAAAATTAATTTCTTGAAGAATTCGGAGTTAATGGCTGTAGTGGCGATCGTAAAATTAGTTAGAGACAGCGCCTGTATACTTTTGATATCTGCCATGAGTGAACAAGTTAGAATCCTATTTGAACTCACGGGACTAGAACAAATATTTCAGTGTTTGCCGCCTGTAGAAAATGAAGTTCCCCTCAAAAGTGACCAAATTGAACCTTTAGCAGGTTTGCACAGTCTTGCTAGCTAAACTAGAGTTATGAGCTCGGGAGAGTGTCAGACTCAGAGAGGCCCAGAGGCCCAGAGGCCCAGACTGGAGAGGCCCAGAGAGTCCGACTGTCCGAGTCGGGGATCAGAAAAATCTTGCTTCTTCCTTGCTTTTGACTCATGAGTAATGACTTCTGCCTTCAGCACAAGACAGCCTTTAGATGAGGCTGTTTTAATTTGCTAAACTTTTACAATTAATCAGCAAAAAACTTGTCAAAGTCGGGGTAATTGTCGCTAACCTATATATATAACTTCGGGTAGATGTGCCGATGAGCTGGTTAGGTAGAGAGCTAGAAAATTGCGATATTGAAGAGTCTTCCACTATAGACAGCAAGGTAACTGTTCAAGGGCGGAAAACAGGTTATCCGCGCCCCCAATTGCGCCGCAGCAACTGGATTTGTCTTAACGGTCAGTGGAAGTTTGCTTACGACGACGCGGGAGGCTGCGTGCAGCCGATCGATATTTCTGAGTGGACTCACACTATAGAAGTGCCGTTTGCTCCTGAATCGGCAAAAAGCGGCATCGGCGACACGAATTTTCACGCCAACTGCTGGTACGAACGCGAATTTGACTTACCCCACACAGAAAGCAGAGTGCTGCTGCACTTCGGGGCCGTAGACTACCGCGCGCGCGTCTGGGTGAACGGTCAGTTTGTCATCCAACACGAAGGCGGACACACTCCTTTCACGGCAGACATTACAGCAGTTTTGAACCTCAACGGGCCGCAGCGGGTGACAGTCTGGGCCCAAGACGACCCCCAAGATTTGGAGCAACCGCGCGGCAAGCAAGACTGGCAAATAGAGCCCCACAGTATTTGGTATCCGCGCACGACCGGCATTTGGCAGACAGTCTGGGTAGAATTGGTGCCTCACACTTATATCGAGCGCATCCGCTGGACTCCTCAGTTTGAACGCTGGGAAATCGGTTTTGAAGCGTTTGTCGCCGGCGATCGCCAGTCTGGAATCCAGATTAAAGTTAAACTGTCGATCGGCTGTATGCTGCTGGTCAACGATACCTACGAAGTCATTAACGGCGAAATCCACCGCCGCATCGCCCTCTCCGACCCTGGTATCGACGACTACCGCAACGAACTGCTGTGGAGTCCCGAAAAGCCGACGCTAATTAACGCTCAAGTGCAGTTGTGGGCGGACGGCAAATTGCTCGACGAGGTTAAATCTTATACCGCCATGCGGACGGTCAGCATTCAGCGCGATCGCTTCATGCTCAACGGCCGCCCCTACTACCTGAGGCTGGTGCTCGACCAAGGTTACTGGCCCGACACCATGATGACTGCCCCCTCCGACGAAGCTTTGCGTCACGATGTCGAATTAGTTAAAGCAATGGGTTTCAACGGCGTCCGCAAGCACCAAAAAATCGAAGACCCGCGATTTTTGTACTGGGCTGACGTGCTCGGGCTCCTAGTTTGGGAAGAAATGCCCAGCGCCTACCGTTTCACTCCCAAAGCCGTGCAACGGCTGACGCGGGAGTGGACGGAAGTCATCGACCGCGACGCCAGCCACCCCTGTATCGTAGTCTGGGTGCCGTTCAACGAATCCTGGGGAGTTCCGAATTTAGTCGAAGCCGCAGCCCACCGCAACTACGTGCAAGCCCTTTATTTCTTGACAAAAACCCTCGATCCGACTCGCCCCGTCATCGGTAACGACGGCTGGGAAAGCATCGATACCGACATCCTGGCGATTCACGACTACGACAACAACCCGCAAACTGTGGCAAAACGCTACGGACCCGAAGTGCAGCTAGCCGATTTGTTCGATCGCGGGCGTCCGGGAGGGCGTATCCTCACCCTGGACGGGCACCCGCACCAAGGACAGCCGGTGATGCTGACAGAATTCGGCGGCATCGCCTGCGCCGGCCGCGAAAACCCGGATTTTCACAGAGTTTGGGGCTACGTGCGCGCGTGGGACACGATCGAACTGCAAAGGCGCTACACCGCGCTGCTGAAGGTGGTAAACCAAGTGGAAATGTTCAGCGGATTTTGTTACACGCAATTGACCGATACTTACCAAGAAGCTAACGGTTTGCTGTATGCCGATCGCACTCCCAAATTTCCCATAGACGTAATCGCGGCGGCAACTCTCGGCTGGGATATTCCCGAAGAAAGTTCACAGCCACAAGCTATTACTCAGTGCTAATTGGTGATTAGTCAAGAAAAAAGTAAAAATCTGAGATTTTTTTCTGATTTCATTTTGACTTTTACCGATCGATATACTTCTTACAAAAATACCGTTTGTAGTAAGGACTTTAGTTTTTTATGATTGAAATCTAAGGACTTTAGTCCTGACTGCAAACCTGAATGCCCCATTACCCATTCGATTGATGTTTCAAAGTTTTTTCATGGGCGGATTTGAATGTTCCACCCACAGAGTGCAATCTGGAAAACGCCTCGATGTCACAGCCGCCACCGGTCACGATAAATTTGCAGCAGCCGACTACCAGCGCTTGCAGGATCAAGGCATTTACACAGTCCGCGAAGGCCTCCGCTGGCACTTAATCGAACAAACACCCGGAAAATACGATTTTTCCAGTTCCCTGCCAATCATCCGCGCCGCCCGCGACATGAAAATGCAGGTAATTTGGGATTTGTTTCACTACGGCTGGCCTGACGATATTGATATTTTCAGTCCCGAATTCGTGTCTAGATTTGCTCAGATGGTGCGCGCTTTTATGGAAGTGCTAACTGAGGAAACAAACCAAACACCTTTCGTGACACCTGTCAATGAAATTTCATTTATTGCTTGGGCAGGCGGCGAAGTTGCTTATATCAATCCTTTTGCCAAAGGAAGAGGAGACGAGCTCAAAATCCAGTTGATTAAAGCAGCGATCGCAGCGATAGAATCAGTTTGGGAAGTCAATCCCCGCACCCGCATCGTTCAAATCGACCCCACAATTAACATTATTGCTGACCCTGACAAACCGGAGGATCGGGACGCGGCGGAAGGTTATCGCTTATCTCAATATCAAGCTTGGGATATGTTGGCGGGACGCTTTCGCCCGGAACTCGGCGGCAAGGAAAAATATCTCGATATTATTGGGGTGAATTATTACGATCGCAATCAGTGGATTCACAATGAAGACCCGATGAAATACACCGATCCGCTGTACCGCCCGTTTCGCGAACTGCTGCAAGAAGTGTTCGAGCGCTACCGCCGCCCCTTATTCGTAGCAGAAACAGGTACTGAAGACGATTTTAGACCTGTCTGGTTTAATTATGTGTGCACTGAGGTAGCGGCCGCGATGAAAGCAGGAGTTCCAATAGACGGAATCTGCTTGTATCCGATTGTCAACCATCCGGGTTGGGATGACGACAGGCACTGTTACAATGGTCTTTGGGATTATTGCAATGAATCGGGCGATCGAGAAATTTATCAGCCTTTGGCGGATGAATTGCAGTTTCAAAGGCAGCAGATTGAACCGCTGCTGAAGTTGAAGAATTGACAATCGGGCGATCGGCGATTTAAAAATAGGCGATTTCAATCGGCGATTGAAATCGCTTCTATACAAACGAAGTCCGCCTTCGCGGACTAAGAGATTGAGGGGGTATTTAAGCCGGATTTGGGATTAGATATAAAGGGGCGATCGCTCTTCTATTTTTGAGGGGGAATTAAGGGCTATAGCTTACATTGATTGGCTTAAAACTCCCATTCATAATCTGGATCGTCAAGGGCTGTTCTGACAGATGTCAAATTAGCAAGGTCTTTGAACGGACTAGACTTAGCTATTTCGGTAATTGAAGTCATGGCTAAAGCTAACTGGTTATTATCACCGATTGCTATTGCCTCATCGACCTTTTCAAACAGAAAGTAAAAGTTCTTAGCACGCTCATCAAACGAGCATTCAAGATACTCGATAAAAGCATCGCGTTTTGCTTGAATTTCAGCAATCGTTGCTTTTTCCCAAGCTTCTATACCACGCCGTTTAGTCCGCTCTTGCTCTGCAACTATTTTGTATTCGGTGTAAGCTTCAACAACATCGCGTAAGCACTCAGCCACGGAGCCGGGATTAAAAATTTCTACAGGAACTTTTTTAGCTACCATTTCTATTTCCCTGGTAAAATGCGATATTTCTAAAAAACAGAATCCTAAAACACCCGAGTCTGCCACCAAGGAGTATTCTGAATTTCATTCTGAAGTTGCCTGACTTCTTTTTGAAGATTTCGGACTTCATCCATCCTGGATTCTTTGCGAAAGAGGCTGATAGCTTTCTGAAAATCTGCTACCGCTTCCTCTCTTTTTGCCTTTTCTCTGCGTATAGAACCCCTTTTAACGTAGGCATAAGCATTGTCTGGCTCTATTTTGATGACCTGATTGTAGTCGGCAATAGCTCCCCGCTTGTCTCCCTTTTCATGGCGGACGCATCCCCGATGAAAATAAGCATCTGTACAGTTTGGTTCTATCTTGATGACTTGATTGTAGTCAGCTATTGCACCATCATAATCCTTGTTTGCTACGCGTGCATGACCGCGATACAAATAATTAACTGCTTCATTAGGGCTAAGCTTTATAACCAGAGTGAAATCGGCAATAGCTCCTTTATAATTCTTTACTTTGGCGCGAGCATAACCCCGCTGAAAATACAGGTTAACATCATTAGGTTTAGTTTTGATAACTTGAGTGAAGTCAGCAATGGCTTTTTTGTAATGTTCTAGCTCAACAAGTAAACAGCCCCGCGTGAAGTAGGCATCGACACAGTTAGGGTCAAGTTTGATAACTTGAGTATAATCAGCAATAGCACTCTCATAATCCTCTAGTTCAGTATATGCTAAACCACGACAGTAGTAGGCATTCACATTACTAGGATCGATAGTGATAACTTGAGTGAAGTCAGCAATGGCTTCTTTGTAATTTTTTAGTTCGCTGTAGGCACTTCCTCGTATTAAGTAGATATCCGCATTGCCGGGAGCGAGTTTGATGACTTGGGTGTAGTCGGCAATTGCCTTGCTATAATCATTCTTAGCGACGTAAATGTTACCTCGATTACGGTAAGCATCTACATAGCTAGGATCGAGCTGGATAGTTTTAGTATAATCTGAAATTGCTCCTGCATAATTGTGCTGTTCATCGAGAATACAGCCGCGCACAAAGTAGGCATAAACATTTTGAGAATTGAGTTCGATCGCTTTCGTGAAATCTTCAAGAGCGGCCCCGTACTCTCCACTTTCAAGCTTTTCTATTCCTCGCTTAAAAAAGTCTTCATCGCTTTTGAAGAAATCAAAAAATCCTGTAATTCCCTTAGATACGCCTTTGCCTAAATTCTTAACTGTAGATTCTGCTGTGGCACCAGCCATTGCTACGCCTTTGCCTAAATTCTTAACTGTAGATTCTGCTGTGGCACCAGCCATTGCACCGCCAACCATGATGAAAGGAATAGCCACAGGCCCTAGAGCAGCCGCACCCAAAAAAGTTACACCAGCCGCAAGTGCTGCACCTCCTCCTACAACTGCACCCGCTTGGTTTTTTTTTGCAAAGTCATTCTCTGTACATATCTGATGTAAATCACCAACATTTCCTAAAATTTCCCACGGATTCATTGCAACCTCCTTATTTTTAAGTAGTAAGGTGGGAAATGCCCACCCTACAAATAGATTTTCTGCGTAAGTCTTGAGACTACTTCGATGGTGATTTCTATTTCCCTGGTAAAATCCGATATTTCTCCAAAACCTTCACAGTACCGAGGTTAAGCTTACCGTCATTATTTAAGACAGGAGTTTTCAACATTTCTACAAGTCCCTTCATCAGAAGTCCTACCTGTTGGAACTTCTCAGCATCCCTCTTAGCATCAAAAGGCTGAGATTCTAGTTGAGTCAAACCTTCAACAGCACGAGTGTTCATGGATTCAAACACTCCTCTCAACTCAGTTATCCGCTGTCTTACCTGTTTAGCAAAGTCCTTAGCAAGTTTCATGTCTGCGATCGCCTTATTTGCTTGAGCTTCATGCTCTCGCGCCTTTGTCATCGCTTTCTCGCCTTCACTAGCAGCAAAAAAGCCACCAATAGCCAAAGCTGGTAAAATGGTGATACCGCCTAGCACAACAGCACCCACAGCCATACCACCGCCACCAGCCGCGATCGCTCCACCGCCAAACCATGCTAAAGTTGCATTCCAAGCAGCCGCTCCGCTGAGAGTTGAGATAGCGGTTCCCGTGCTTGCTGCTCCTAGTGAAGTAACAGCACCAATAGCACCGCCGTAACCTGCTGCGGCTGCTCCAGCAGATTTAACGCCAGCCATAAAATATTGTTCTGCTCCTACCGCTGCAGCTTTGTACTCCTTCATCTGCTGAACTGAAAAATCCATCCCTTCTAAAAGCCGCTTTTCACTTTCTGAAGCCTTCCGACCAGTATTTTCAAGGAAGGTAACAAAGCGCTTAATTGTGCTTCTTATGACATTCAGTTGCAGTTGACCGTACTCTTCGGCTAATCTGTTTGTGGCTGCTTCTTCTCTTTTCAAATCTTCAACCGCCAACTCGAATCGCTTTTGAGCTTCCTTGGCAAGTTCATTAGCTTTCTGACCTGGATAGAATGAAGGCATAAAATACTCCTAAGTTTGATTTTTAAGTCGGATTTTTCGACATCTTAAAAATAGGCGATTTTTTAGATACTTTGGCTTAATAACTCTGTTTTGGAGAAAACTCTACGCTGCAAGAAGTGAGCCTTGCCCGAATTGCTTGTGTAAAATTAATCACGATACTGCTTTTCCTGATACTAACCTAACTACCTTTAACAAAGAAACTAATAAGCATTAGGAATCGTGTTAGACTTTGATTATAAAAAATCCAGAAACATATCCCCTGCAATGGCATCCTCTAACGATCGCTTCCCCGAAGCTGCCCGCGACTGGGACTTAGAAACCCTCTACACAGACCTAGCATCCGCCAAGGGAAAGCGACTCACGCCCACAGAGAAACAACATCTACGGGGTCTACTCTGCGGCTACAGTCCCGCCGAAATTGCCGAAAGGCTCAGTAAAAACCCCAAGGGAATTGCCGTAGATTTCTGTAATACTTTATACCAATATGTAAAAAATCTTGTAGGCAAAGCTGATGAAAAGGTAGAAAACTGGAGGCAGATTTGTGAATGGCTGGAGGACGCAGGATATAAAACTCAGTCGTCTCCCGAACCTGAATCAGGTGATTGTTTACCAATAAAATTCTTAATAAAAAAAGCCAATGTAGTTGTTGATAAAAATCAAATCATAGTTGATATCAATCTGCGAATAGTAGCCTCTTCACCTTCTGAGATTCCCATTATAGAAAACTTCGATATCAATGGCAATGGTACAAACTAACGAAAGTGCGATCGCACTCCTCATAACAAATCACACTTAAATACCTCCTTTATTCTTCAGTCCGCGCAGGCGGACTTTGTTTGTGTAGACGCGGTTTCAACCGCCGAGTATCTTTTTAACATAATTTGCGACTTTAGATAGGGGCCAATTCTCCAAGCACGAAGTTATACTCCTAAAATATATTAAAAGCGATCGCCCGCCCCAACCAAAATGTACGTCCAAACATTGCTAAAACCAGACGGCCGCCCACTCACACTCTACAGCCGCTACCCAATCCCAGAAGGAATCGCGGCCGTAAGTCCCAGCAATGAACCGGTACAGGCGAACCCGCACTTTCGCTGGCATCCTTTGCGGGGGGAATGGGTAGCATACGCCAGCCACCGTCAGGGAAGAACTTTCATGCCGCCGCCGGAATACAACCCGCTAGCTGCTACAATTAATCCCAAATTCCCGACAGAATTGCCGCCGGGAGATTACGATGTAGCTGTTTTTGACAACCGCTTTCCCTCGCTGACTTTGCAGGCCAAAAACGCACCTGCAAGTATTGTGGAAACTCTTCCCGCTAAGGGCATTTGCGAAGTCGTTGTTTTCACTCAAGATCCGCTGGCTTCCCTCGGCGCTTTGGAGTTATCTCACTTAGAATTGCTGTTAGAAGTATGGGCAGATCGCACTTCAGTGATTGGCAGCAATCCCGAAATAGAATACGTCTTGCCTTTTGAAAATCGCGGCGTTGAAGTCGGAGTAACTTTGCACCATCCCCACGGTCAAATTTACGCTTACCCGTTCGTGCCACCAGTTCCAGCGCGGATGTTAGAATGTCAGTCGGTTTACTATCAAAAAAACAGTAGCGGTTTGCTGCAAGATTTGATTCAAAAAGAGATTGCTGACAAACAGCGAATTATTTATTTAGACGAAGAGGCGATCGCCTTTGTCCCCGCTTGCGCCCGCTATCCTTACGAAGTGTGGATTGCCCCGATCGCCCCCACTGCCACGTTTATCGATCTTACCGAAAAACAGCGTCAATCACTCGCTAAAGCCTTAAAAACCGTCACCCTCAAATATGACGGTTTGTGGCACCGCCCGTTCCCTTATTTGATGGCTTGGTTTCAAGGGCCCACAGACGGGAAACCGCATCCTGAAGCGCATTTGCACGCCCAATTTTATCCGCCCTATCGATCGAGCGATCGGCTAAAATATCTAGCAGGAACCGAACTAGCCGCCGGAATGTTTGCCAACGACGCTTTACCCGAAGAAAAAGCTAAAGAATTGCAAGCCGTATCCATCCATCTATTTTAGATTTTAGATTTTAGATTTTAGATTGAGGAAATGCTGACTCAAATAATTGATTTTCTTCCTTCTTCGTGGGGTGTCCCGCCCGCCCTAAAAATATAATTTAGATGCAAGAAAGCAGATGATAAACTCATTAAACCCAGAAGTTGACAGCAAACTCGAATTCATCCGCAAAGCCTTAACCGAAACAGGAGCGATCGCCCTTCGCTTGCGCGGTACAGACTGGTTTGCTTGGGCCACAGCCGGCGGTTCCCATACAGTATTGCTAACCGCAGAAACCGGAGTTGCAGAAATATTAATTACCGCCGAAAACGCTTGGGTTCTCACCGATGAAATCGAAGCCCAGCGCTTGCAAGATGAAGAATTGCCAGCCAACTTTCAAATGCACATCTATCCTTGGGCAGATGTTTCACAGCGCGAAGCTTTTGTCAAAGAAATTACTGGTGGCGGTAACGTGATGAGCGATCGGCCAATTTATCCCAAAGAAACGCCAATAATCGCATCTTTACAGTCTCGCAAACAGACAATGATGTCAAGCGAATTAGAGCGATACCGGCGAGTCGGGCGTTTAGCCAGCGAAGCGATGACAGAGGTACTTTCCGCAGCCAAACCAACATGGACAGAATATCAGCTAGCGGGAGCCGGTGCAGAGGCATTGTGGGCCAGAGGTTTGCATCCAGCCCTGACATTAGTTGCTGGAGAAAGGCGTTTGCCGCTGTACCGCCACGCCACCGCAACCGCCGAAGAAATTGGGCGGCAAGCAATGTTAGTCTTTTGCGCGAGGGGATGGGGTTTGTATGCAAATTTAACCAGATTTGTCAGTTTCGACTTTCTTGGAGAAAAGCATTCAGAGTTGCACCGACAAGTCAGAGAAATTGAAGCGGCCGCGCTGAATTCGTGCCGGCCGGGAGTATCGTTAAATGCGGTTTATGATACCCTTAAAACTGCCTACGAAGAGCACAGATATCCTCAAGCAATTAGGCAACACCATCAAGGCGGAACTACCGGATATTTGGCGCGGGAAATTGTGGCGAATCCGGCTACTTCAGATATTTTGGCAGAAAATATGGCTGTGGCTTGGAATCCGAGTTTGTCAGGAGCAAAAATTGAGGATACGTTTGTAATTCACAGCGATGGAACGTTGGAAAATTTGACATTCGATCCGAATTGGCCGAGTGTAGAAGTAGCGGGAAGATTGCGGCCAGTACCGCTGGAAATATGGGACGATAGACCATTGTCCATTTAACTTATCGCTCTATATCCATCTCAGGCGCGATCGACCCATCATGACCTGGAAAACGATACTTTCATTTATTGTCAGTGCAACAGTCCTGACTCTAATGAGCGGTTGGTTGATGGTCGCAAATCTGCTGCCGATTCAAGCCACGATCGACTACAGCGAGGCGGAGCGGAGCTTTGTGCAGATTTGGCTCCAGGTAGCGATCGTGATTGGCTTGCTCTTGCCTGGAGTTGCATTTTTGGTGTGGATACGTCACCCCAACCTGCGGGCTGTTTTTGGATTCTATTTGTTAGTTTTGGCAATTCAAATTGTCAGCGAGCAAATTTTCAGTCGCGTTTTTTCTTCTAGTATATTAGTCATCATCGGCCCCATTTACACCGCATTTCGAGTTTGGCAACTGTGGCAAAGTAAACACTTTTTAAGAAGCATCGGCGCTCCAAGCGGTAAGGTTGGCGATCGACTCGCGCATGGCTTACTATGGATACTGCTGTTGTTTTGGTCAGCAAACTTAATCTTCCTTCTAGTGATTGGCTGGTTGAGGATTTTATAACTCCATCTAGCACTAATGCAAAAAATCCAATTCCTCAAAATAAATCAGAAGTTTCAAGAAAGGTAATCAATCGAATGAACATTGCTATTGTCGGAGGTGGCATTGGCGGTTTAGCAACTGCGATCGCCCTGCTCAAACACGGATTTAACGTGCAAGTCTACGAGCGGGCACAGGCTTTGCTACCCATAGGTGCAGGTCTGACCTTGACCCCAAACGGATTAAATAGTATTGACGCCATTCACCCAGGGATCGTTGAGTTGTTGAAAAAAGCAGGCAGCCAAGTGAAAACGCTTACCCTGAAGCGAAGCACCGGAGAGACGATCGCATTGCAGCAGCTCACGACCATGCAGCAATATGGACAACCTCTGTTGAACATTCAGTGGTCGCGTCTGCAAGCCATCCTCGCATCGGTACTGCCGCCAGATATTATCAATCTCAATCATCGATGTATCGGTTTTCAGCAGGATGAAAACAGTGTTGAAACTCATTTTGAAAATGGAAAAACAGTCCAGTCAGACTTGCTGATTGGGGCAGATGGCATCAACTCTATCGTGAGGCAAAAGCTAATCGGTGATGGTTCTCCTCTCTATGCCGGTCGAATGTCTTGGCGTGCCGTAATTCAATATCCCCACGAATTGTTATCTCCTGAGTCAGCAACCTTAATCACGGCACCCGATGGCAAAAATATCGTCCTAATTGATGTGGGTGACGGTTACACCTTTTGGAGTGCCGGTGCACTATTAACAGACGATTCTGTTTGTCAACGTGCAACTGATACCAAGGCTCGTGTTTTGGAGATATTTGCAGAGTGGACAGAGCCTGTCGAGGCGATCCTCAAGGCAACCCCTGCGGATGACATTGTGGAGCGACCTATCTGTGACAGAACCCCGTTACCACGCTGGAGCTCTGGCAGAGTAACGCTTTTGGCAGATGCCGCTCATCCAGTTGTGCCATCTCTGGGGCAAGGAGCAAACAGCGCATTTGAGGACGCTTACGAACTTGCAGAATGCCTTTCTTCAGCACCTAGCATTGAAGCCGCCCTGGAGGCTTACGAGCACAGTCGCATCCCTCGCCTAGAAGCGATTTATACTCAAAGTGCCTATGAGGGGAAAGTCTCCTACAAGCCAGAGAGCGAGACAAGATTCCGCGAAATGATGAAGCCGTCGCAAATGAATCCAGATAAATTTCAAGAATGGCTCTACAGCTACAAGCCTGCGTAAACCGTTGAAGATGTGCTGATTAAAAATGCTGGCATCATGCCGCGACCGGCACTCGAACATAATAAATAAAGGAGGTATTTAAGCGTGATTTAGATTAAACTCTCAATACAGGCTTTTCGGGATTTTCGGGATTGGGAATTAGACGCTGATTTTGGCAATCTACTAGCAAATCTAAAGTTTCTAACACAGTTTGACCGATTAGCACCATATCGCCTAAAACCATTGCCGCCTCAATAGTTTCGCGCCCTTCTATTTCAATGATAACAGGTTCAGTCAATCCTACTGTTTCTTGTCTGCCATCAGCATATTTTGCTATTTCCTGACTCCGAATTCTTAAACCGAGCTGCTCTACTACATCCGCAGGTAACGCAGTTCTGACTGCGCCAGTATCTATGAGTGCTTCTGCTTCGTACACGCGCAACAGATTTGGATTGAGCACTCCTCGACTCACTAAGGCTTCATCAATGGCATTCGTTAGCTTGACTTTGACTCGAACTGCACCGATATTTTTGCTGCTTTGACTTCGATCGCGATCGAGATTTATCATATCGCCTCTCTTTTCGTCTAGAAAGTCTACCTTTGATTATAGCTTGAAATCCGTGCAGCCACAGGTGTTAACCTGTAGGCTGCAACCGCACGCAAAATATCTCTAAAGACTATTCATCTTCAGCATAGATAAATCGATACAATTCGCTCGGATCGGGTTCGGGGCTTTTCTCAGCAAAATCTACCGCATCATCAATTACTGCTTGAATCTTATTATCGATCTCTTTTAATTCTTCAGCAGTTGCCAAAGTTCGATCGATCAAATCAGCAGCCAACTTCTTAATCGGATCGCGGGGGAACCAATATTCCTTCTCTTCTTTAGAACGCAACTCGTCGGGATCTGCCAAAGAATGGCCGCGAAAACGATAAGTCAAAGCTTCGATCAAAGTCGGCCCTTCGCCGGCCCGCGCCCGCGCTACAGCTTCTTTCGCCACTTCCCGCACCGCCAAAACATCCATCCCGTCAACCTCGACGCCAACCATGCCAAAAGCATGAGCTTTCTTGTAAATCAGCGGGTCAGAAGTAGCTCGCTCGTGGGCCATCCCGATCGCCCATTTGTTGTTTTCGACAACATAAAGAATCGGCAACTTCCACAAAGCCGCCATATTCAAACACTCAAAAAACTGCCCGTTATTTGCAGCACCATCGCCAAAAAAACAAGCAGTTACCCCATCGGAACTCTCATCGCCCAAAGCTTCGCGCCGGTACTTCGATTGAAAAGCCGCCCCCGTAGCTACAGGAATCCCCTCAGCCACAAAAGCATAACCTCCCAACAGTCGGTGTTCGGCCGAAAACATATGCATCGAACCGCCGCGGCCCTTCGAGCAACCTGTTTCCTTCCCGAACAACTCCGCCATTACCTCTCGCGCCGGCACGCCCGCGCTCAAAGCGTGAACGTGATCGCGGTAGGTGCTGCTGACGTAATCGGTGTCATCCCGGCGCATCGATCGAATCACGCCAGTAGACACAGCTTCCTGACCGTTGTACAAGTGGACAAAACCAAACATTTTGCCCCGGTAGTACATCTCAGCACACTTGTCCTCAAAGTAGCGCCCCAAGACCATATCCTCGTAGAGCATCAAGCCCTCATCCCGAGAAATGTTTACGCTTTGCGCGTCAAAAACTGGTAAAGTCCGTTCCTGAACCATAAATAATTAATACCCGACGATCGGCTTCCTAGACATCTAAATTTAAACCCAGATGGGACACAACCGCAGCAGAAAACGATCGCACTTTTGCTCCGCAGCAGTTCACCAATTGTTAAAATGAGTTTGGCAGGCGGGGCCGATTGCCCGGACTCGGAGAACCAACTCCCATCTAAACCCCATGCCGACGAATGATATAATTCCATTACTCTCAAACCCGAAAATGCTCAAGAGTCAAACAACTCATTTAGCTCAGGGGCAGTGGGGCTTTCCATTTTCCTTGCTGTAAAACCCTGTAGAGGGAAAAAAATCACATTATCTCTACCGTAACTCCAACATACCGTGAATTGGGCGGTTGGAAGCCAACACCAGAATTTTTGATTTGGTTTGCGGGAGTATCTCACTTAAGATAGGCTAATTCAGTTGCTAGCGCTTTGGGGAAGTGGACAGTGTTAATTCCACTAGATTACTACCGGATTTTGGGTCTACCGATTCAAGCTACTGCCGAACAGTTGCAGCAGGCTCACCGCGATCGAACTTTACAGCTTCCGCGCAGGGAGTATTCCGAAGTTGCGATCGTGGCCCGCAAACAACTGCTCGATGAAGCCTGCGCCGTTCTGTCAGACTCAGACGAGCGCAAAGCTTACGATGCCAGTTTTTTAGCCAAAACTTACGATCGAGAGTCGGAAGCCGCACAGGAAGCCAAGCACCAGAGGTTGAAAACCTCAGCAGGCACGGCCACAGTCCTGCAAGACGCAGGAGAAACAGCTCCGGCAGAGTCCAAGCCTTTAGAGGCTGCTCCCGACCCCCACACTCCAAGTATTGAAATCGATGACAACCAATTCGTAGGAGCCCTGCTCATACTGCAAGAACTGGGGGAATACGAACTCGTACAGAAGCTGGGTCGCCCGTATCTTAACAATGGCAGCATCGCGATCGCAGAAGGTCGTTTCGGCGACCCCCAGCTCGTGCGGCCAGATATAGTTTTAACCGTCAGCCTTGCCTGTCTAGAACTCGGCCGCGAACAGTGGCAGCAAGGTCAGTACGAAAATGCCGCAAAATCATTAGAAGCAGGCCAAGAAGTGCTGCTGCGCGAAAGCCTATTTGCAAGCGTGAGGGGTGAAATGCAAGCCGACCTATACAAACTCCGTCCGTACAACATTTTAGAGCTACTATCCCTCCCTGAAGAAAAAGTCGCCGAGCGTCGCCGGGGACTGCAAATCCTGCGAGAAATGCTTCAAGAACGGGGCGGTATCGACGGCTCGGGAGACGATCGATCGGGTTTAGGAATAGAAGACTTCCTCCGCTTCGTGCAGCAATTGCGCAAACACCTAACCAGCAGCGAGCAGCAGACCCTATTTGAAGCCGAAGCCGGCCGCCCCTCCGCAGTCGCAACTTACCTCTCGGTCTACACCCTGTTAGCCCAAGGATTTGCCGCCAGACAGCCATCGATGATCCGTCGCGCCAAGCTCATGCTGATGCAGCTCGGCCGCCGCCAAGACGTTCACCTGGAAAAAGCCGTTTGTTCCCTGCTGCTGGGCCAGACAGAAGAAGCCAGCAGAGCCCTCGAACTCAGTTCGGAAAAAGAACCCCTCGCGTTCATTCGCGAACATTCCCAAGATTCTCCCGATTTGTTGCCGGGACTGTGCTTGTACGCCGAACACTGGCTGCAAGAGGAAGTGTTTCCCCACTTCCGCGACTTGGCCAACCAGTCAGTCTCTTTGAAAGATTACTTTGCCGACCCGAAAGTACAAGCTTACCTAGAAGCTTTGCCACAGGACGCAGAAACCGCCAACGAATGGGTCGTGGTGCAGCCCCGCTCGGGCAAGCCCGCGGCGCGGCTGCAACCGACAGCAGGCCGATCGCCCGCAGCAGTAACCCCACCATCCGCCCCGCAGGGAGCTAGTACCGTCACCTTGACCCCCGTACCGGCCGAGACCGAAACCGCAGCCTCAGGCCCGAAATTCCAGGCAACGGCTGCTGCGGCAGCAGGGCTCGCCGCCGTCTCTCTCCCGACAGCTACGGCGGGACAGCCCGCAGACTCAACTTCCAAGCATCGCAGGCGCCAACATTCAGGGCGCAGCGGAGCAACAGGCAAGGCGCTAACAGGCGATTTGGTCGATCGGGCGCGCACTAAGGCAGCAGAAATTTCCGCCCAAGTCAAGTCTATGCCTCGAAACAGACTGGCTCTGTTTCTAGTCGCAGGTGTCCTGAGCCTTTTACTGCTGTGGTTCATACTCAGTCTGTTGGCGAGCGCGATGCAAGCCCTCTCGGGCCCATCCCTGCAAGGAGAGCAAGCCCGCGTCGGGCTGGAAGCAGCGCCCGTAGAAATCCCGGCTGTTTCTGCGGCCCCAGAGCCTGGCACCGCGGCCCCCGTGTCGGGAGCAATCACTGAAGAATCAGCCGAACAAATAGTTCAAGGCTGGCTGTCGGCGAAAGCAGCGGCTTTGGGCCCCAACCACACTGTGGAAGAATTAAAGCAAGTTCTGACAGAACCGGCTTTGTCTCGCTGGCAATTGATGGCAGACGCTCAAGAGCGAAACAACGCGCATCAGCGTTACGTACACAAGCTGCAAGTTAATGGAGTTAAGACGAATCCGACTAATCCCGATCGCGCCCAAGTAGAAGCCCAAGTAGCGGAAAAAGCCGAAGTGTTCGATCGCGATCAGCTTGTTTCTTCCCGCAACGAAAACCTCCGGGTGCGCTACGACTTGATCCGCCAAGACGGACAGTGGCGGATTATGGATTGGCAAGTGATTAAGTAAGGAATTGGTAATTGGTAATTGGTAATTTCTGCTTGCTAGTTGCTAATTACCAATTTCTGATTGTTAGTTAAATTTTTAATCCCAAAAGCTGGAGTTTTAAATTGCAGATTATTGTTGAAGGCTGGCGTTTTATTTATCATTCCTATTGCGTAGCCAATCAATTTCAACTGCTGGAAATGCACGCGCGGCGCAGCTATCCCGTAGGGAATCGCCCGCGAGGACAAATTGAGCTTTTCCACCGCGATATGCCTTACATAGACGCAGCTTGGGAGACGAAAATTAGTTTGTTCGATCGCCCAAATGAAACATTACTCCGCAGCATTAAGAGCCCTGCCGCAAATCAGTCAGCGGATGTTACCCTGCGAATGTACTGCCCGTGGGACTTCTCGGGCTCTAGCAGCGCCGCAACTTGGGTATTTGCAGCGACAGAATGGGGGATTGTTACGAGTACAGTATTGCAGGCGATGGGGGTTAAGTCGATCGCCCAAACCCCGGTTAATTCAGAAACCAAAATTATTACACCGTCGGCGTGGTCAAAAGCTGGCTTAATTCGCAGCGGTGTTGAAGCCGATCGCATAGCCGTCGTACCTTTGGGAGTCGATCCTAAGATTTATTATCCTGTCTCGGGCGATCGGCGTCAATCGCTGCGCCAAAGCTTTGGCTGGTCAAACTATTTTATATTTTTAAACATCGGAGGGCAAACGGATCGCAAAGGTATTCGCCCTTTATTAAAAGCCTTCGCTGCGGTAGTTGACAAATATCCAGATGCGAGATTGGTTTTAAAAGGTTCTGAACTGCTTTATCCGTCGAGACACGAGATTGCTGAAGCCAGCCGAGTTGTGCTCGACGATGCCGAAAGAGCGAGAGTTTTACCGAGATTAATTTATACTGGCAGCCAGCTATCTTTTGCTCAAATAGCTGAGTTTTACCAAGCAGCAGATGCTTATGTTTCTCCCTATTTGGCAGAAGGTTTTAATCTGCCGGTGTTGGAAGCTGCAGCTTGCGGTTTGCCGGTTATTTGCACGCAGGGCGGCCCTACGGATGATTTTACGCGATCGGACTTTGCACTGCGGATTGAGAGTAAATTGACGGCTGTGGCGAGCGATGGGGAAACCTTATTTATCCTAGCTCCTGAGTGGGAACATTTGACTGATTTGATGCGCATAGCGATCGAGCAGCCTGGTATAGCTGCGAAAGCTAGGTTTGCGGGCCCGGGTTTTGTTGCTGAAAATTTTACTTGGAGGCGCGTAGTCGATCGATTGTTTGAGGTTATGGGAGGAGATAAAAAGAGAGAGGAGAAGTCTATTTTTGAGCCAATAATTTTGTAGTTTGGGCGTTTCAAGCCCTAGATGGGGAAATAGGTTTTTTCCGGCTCTGGCGTAGTTGTCTTACTTTTTGCTTTCATGGGTTTCAATCCCTGATAGGGTTTTAGGTTTTTTCCGGCCTTTAAATGGCAGATTATACTTTCCACTCGCTCGTCGGTTTCAATCCCTGATAGGGTTTTAGGTTTTTTCCGGCCAAAAGGCGCTCAAGTCGGGCTTGGAGTTGGAATCGGTTTCAATCCCTGATAGGGTTTTAGGTTTTTTCCGGCGCGGGCAAATCGTAGCCCCAATGCTGGTTTACCCCGTGTTTCAATCCCTGATAGGGTTTTAGGTTTTTTCCGGCGCAAGGGATGGTGGTTTGTTTGGATCACTGCCGTTTCAATCCCTGATAGGGTTTTAGGTTTTTTCCGGCCTCAATGTCAGGGATTTGGCTTGCTCCGATCGCAACAGGTTTCAATCCCTGATAGGGTTTTAGGTTTTTTCCGGCCTCATCTGATTGCTTGCGAGGTATTCTTCCACCTCATCGTTTCAATCCCTGATAGGGTTTTAGGTTTTTTCCGGCGTAGGCAGGTAGATAAAATTGCAAGGTTTTCATCTCGTTTCAATCCCTGATAGGGTTTTAGGTTTTTTCCGGCGTTATTCTTCGCCGTAAACATCCACATTTAAAATTTAAGGTTTCAATCCCTGATAGGGTTTTAGGTTTTTTCCGGCTTGCCTTCGATTCTGTGTCCGTAGCGCTGACCGGGAAAGTTTCAATCCCTGATAGGGTTTTAGGTTTTTTCCGGCAGTGTTATTTTAACGGGCATTCCTGGTTCTAGTTTAGTTTCAATCCCTGATAGGGTTTTAGGTTTTTTCCGGCCTGAAAGATACCGTGGGTTGCCAGATAAATTTATTGAGTTTCAATCCCTGATAGGGTTTTAGGTTTTTTCCGGCGTTACTAATCCTCCTGCCAGTACCATGATTTTTTTATCTGTTTCAATCCCTGATAGGGTTTTAGGTTTTTTCCGGCTTGGGTGATTCATAAGCTGCTGCTGCGAGATTTGGAGTTTCAATCCCTGATAGGGTTTTAGGTTTTTTCCGGCGGTTCCCATTCTCCAAATAAGAATGCAGCTATCGGTTTCAATCCCTGATAGGGTTTTAGGTTTTTTCCGGCCTTTCGTACTTGTCAATCTCTGGAATCCAATACCAGGTTTCAATCCCTGATAGGGTTTTAGGTTTTTTCCGGCCCACGGATGCAACTGGCACGAAAAGATGGCACTGGCGTTTCAATCCCTGATAGGGTTTTAGGTTTTTTCCGGCCCCTACGATAAAAAAAACGGAAATGATTGCGTAGAATGTTTCAATCCCTGATAGGGTTTTAGGTTTTTTCCGGCTAATTCAGTTGCGTTACCGTGGCTGCCTGGAATGTTTCAATCCCTGATAGGGTTTTAGGTTTTTTCCGGCGTGGAATGCTGATAAAACTTTAGCTTCTAACAAGTTTCAATCCCTGATAGGGTTTTAGGTTTTTTCCGGCTTCATGAATGATTCTTGGGGGTTCGATTGTTCCGTTTCAATCCCTGATAGGGTTTTAGGTTTTTTCCGGCTTATAAAAACCAATGCCTAAATCACCCAAAATCAAGTTTCAATCCCTGATAGGGTTTTAGGTTTTTTCCGGCAGGCCCAAATTCGTAGCTTTTTCCTTGAGTGTCGTGAGTTTCAATCCCTGATAGGGTTTTAGGTTTTTTCCGGCTCGAATTCACTCTAGCTATAGCGCTATCCCTTTCTGCGTTTCAATCCCTGATAGGGTTTTAGGTTTTTTCCGGCACAGAGTTGCGGTGCTGCTGCTAAATCTTTGGAAGCGTTTAGTTTCAATCCCTGATAGGGTTTTAGGTTTTTTCCGGCATAGAATTAGACATACCTGATGTCTCAATCTTTAGTTTCAATCCCTGATAGGGTTTTAGGTTTTTTCCGGCTGAAGCTATAGACGCGGTAATTAAAGTTTTGAAAGTTTCAATCCCTGATAGGGTTTTAGGTTTTTTCCGGCCTGGTTTCTTGAGGAAGTAGCTAAGCGTTATAAGTTTCAATCCCTGATAGGGTTTTAGGTTTTTTCCGGCCAGCCCGTTCCAGAAGCCTTGCTGTATTTGGTTTTCAAGGTGCAGTTCCGTAAATCTCAAACAAAAGTACCATTCCAGCCTGCGGCTTGTCAATACCAAAAAATTCATACTCACTCCAAAACTTTATCCTGTAAAGCTTTCACAATTTCGGTGAAGCGTTTTTTCAGAGGAGGGGCATCAAACTCTTGCTGCACGTGAGTTTGAGCGGAAAAATTTGATACCCCGATTTTAACACCTACCCATTCACGGAAACTAAGCAAAAAATATAGTGCGATCGGCTGGCACTACCCCACCAATGCGTTGGATCTTACCCTGACAGCAAGCGCACAGCGGGAAAAACAAAATACTGTCTTCGTTCGGTTTGATGACTTTGTTCAGGCGCGATCGCAACTTAGCATACTGAGTCTCGCTCAAATCAGCACACTCAAACACACTGTACTGCATCCACTGCCCATAGGATTTCAGCATTTTGTGAATCTTTGTCCGCCGCTTGTCTTCCGAAATATCGTAAGAAATCAGAATGTGCATATCTAGTACAAAACTAAAGGTGGATATTTGTCAATTTCGCCCATCAAATATTTCGCCAACAGCCGCCCTTGAATTTCAAATGCTTCTTGATAGGTACACTTGCGTTTCAAAACAGGATGCTTAAACTCAGACTGCTTTTTCTTTTCATACAACTTCAGAAACTCTTTCCGTCCCGTTTCCGACAGTCGCACCACATTACTCAGAGGTTCCACAGTAAAATCATTCAGCGTCAGAATCCGGCGGTTAATCGCATTCAAAATGATACTGTCTGCTACCAAAGGGCGGAACTCTTCCATCAAATCAAATGCTAAACCCACGCGGCCGTAGCGCTGCATATGAAGGTATCCTAAATAAGGGTCAAATCCCACAATATTAATCGCGCTTTGCACATCGTGACGCAGCAGCGTGTAAGCAAAATTCATCAAAGAATTCACCGGATCGGTAGCAGGGCGGTGTCGCGGTCGAAACACAAAGCCTTCCGCGCGAATTAATTGGTTGAAAACCCTGAAATATGCCGCACTTCCAGCACCTTCCTGTGCGCGCAAGGAGTCTATATTGTCAGTTTTGTCAAGTTTGGCGATCGCATTGGAAATCTGCATAATTGCCGAAGCTAAATTGATTTCCGAATGTTCCCGCTGAGTTTGAGATAAACTGCTGCGATAATTCTTCAATTTACCCCGAATAAAACCCCGAACAACATGAATAGCTTGCGGAGTTTCCCCTGCCGCTTTCCACTGAGCATTGCGAACGAAAATGTTTTTACTTAATTCCGGTTCCAGCTTACCCAAATAGTGACCCGTATCGGTGATAAAAGTCAGAGGAATTTTCCGTTGTAGCAATTCTGCGATCGCCGCCGGGGAAATAGTCGCCCGTCCCAAAATCACCACTCCATCTAAATGAATCAAAGGCACATCCTGTAATATTTGATTTTTTGCCTTGACATTGAGGCGTTCATCTGTTTTCCCAATAAACACATCATCTTGATTGATATACAGTGTCCCCACGATTGACTCCTAAATTTGTAGTTTGGATTAATTAGCTTCTTGATAGCGCAGGACTTTCTCAGCAGCTTGCGGCAAACATTGCTGATAAAGGCTGCAACCTTGACAGCGTTTGCTATAATTAGATGGAGGCATTGTGCCTGTTTGCAGCAAAAATTGGATAGCGGTGATAGTGGCGATCGCCTCCTGTTTCAACCCCTCAGAAATCTCCACTAATTGCCGCTGATGCGACTGCGCGTAATACACATATCCAGTCGCAATAGTTTTCCCCGTCATCTCCTCCAAACAAAGCGCTTGAGCGCAAACTTGCAACTCGTCGTTATCCCATTCTCCCTTCCGTCCCCGCTTGTATTCCACGGGATAAATCTCACCCTCAGCCGACTCAATCAAATCCGATTTACCAATCAGTTTGTAGCGCTCAGACTTCAGCCAAATTGCCCGAACCTGCCAAGTTTCATCGCGGTTAATCTCGCCCATCGTGTGAACGCGATCGTGCAAGCTCGTCCCTTCAATGGTATACTGATTGTCCGCGAATTCGCCCGCACAAAACATCCGCCAACAGCGGTGAGCGCAATAGGAATATTGGTTGAGAGATGCAATAGAAATGTAATCAAAATCATTCATAATTCCAAGGGTTTATAATAGATTTAACTGGTTCCCAGGCTCTGCCTGGTAACACAGAACCGGAGGCTCTGCCTCCAATTTTCCTCCGCAAGCAAGCGAGGCAGAGCCTCTGGATATCGGTTCCCAGGCAGAGCCTAGGAACCAGTTAAATCGCTTTGCTGCATTCGGTTATTTTTTAACAACTATTCGCCTAGTCATTCCCATCCCCATCGGAGTTTTCCTCCCCACCCCGCAGTAAACAGCAAAATCAGCCAAAGCATTAACTTGCTTGATCGCTAAAGGCTCGACATCTCCCAAAATCCGATAACTAACCTCCCCAACCATGCCGACAAAATTGCTTTCATAGTTAGTCAACTTTTCACTTCGGATATTGACAAATGTCGAGAAAAGTGCATCGAAGGAAAGATCGGGAATTGCGATCGGGCTGTACTTATTCCACCGACTGAGGAGACTGTTAAAAACGCAATCTCTAGTAGGAATCACCGAATCAAATTTCCCCTGCCTAAAGGTAGTAGGAGTCGCAAAACTGAAGGCAATTAAACGATTAGTTTCGGAAGCGCGATCGTACAATTGAGAGTAATCGCAAGCATTAGCCCAAGGCTGATCTACTTGGGGCGTTCCGAGAATCTTAGTAATCATAAAATCGGCTGGCCCTAGATGCCACGGCTTCGACGGATTGAGATTCAGCCAAAGGTTAGTTAATTTGCCAAATAAAGTGTCATCAAGCAGAGTAATCCGCCACCAACAGAGGGTGTGTTCTGGAATCGGTTCTGCGTGTTCCCATTGGAGGAAATGGTGTTTTTTGAAAGGGCATTTTTTAGTTTGCAAAGGGCTGAGGGTGAAAGATTTTTGGGCGGCGGCATCGTGGAGGCGATCGCCGAGTTTTTTGTCAACGGAGCTCACGAGGGTGAGGAAGAGGGCGTGCAGGTGTCTTCCGGTGAGGTATCCGGGGGGAATTGGGGCCAGGGGAAGAATGTTGAGGACGAGGCTGTGTGGCATAATTGGTTAATGGTTAATGCTTAAAATTGGTTTAAATTTTATCGTTCCCAGGTTCTACCTGGGAACGCATTTCTAGAGGCTCTGCCTCCTATTAATCGGCTCGAAAGCGGTATTCCATACACGCCGGAATTTTGAGTTTGTCAAACTCGTAATATCGCCCTAGGATTTTGACATTTTGGATGAGGCTAACCGGAGGCATATTAATCACATCGTAGCTAATCACTTGATGGGAAAACATCACATCTAAAGGGTTGAGAAGATAGGGAAAAATGAAGTTTGTTTCTGAGGGCGATCGCTTCACTTCCTTCTGTTCTACAATTTCAACTGCTGCTTTGCTCATCCACTTTCCCAACCGTATCCACTTTGCCAGTTTGAGAGACTTATCTGAGATTAGGAAAAACTCAAATTTGCTTTCCGGCGCAATTTCTTTGGTTCTGCCAAAACTAGGGATATTTTTCTGAGTTTTCTCCATCTCAACGTGATAGTTGTTGTTGGCGTATTTCCAAGTATTGAGAGTGGAAGAGTGAGAAATAGAACGCCCCGGAGTAACATAAATCCCCTGTTCGTTGAGCGCCGTTAAATGCGGCTCGTATTTAGGAACTTGTTCGGGACAGAAATAGCGATAGGAATGTTCTTCAGAAACGGTGGTGGAATAGATTTCGCTATCCACCAAACCGAGGGCGTAACAAAGCGCGTAATTGTGAATTACAGGCTCTGTTTCGTAAAGTCTCCCTATCTCGCGAGTTGCAAAATAAAGGCTATCGTGCAACTCGATTTGACAGCGGTAAATAAAAGCCACGATCTTTACTCCGTAGGTGCAACTGCTTTTTTACCTTTCTTGCCTTTTTCAGAACTCTTTAAGATATTTTTCTGAGCGTAAGCTGTTGATTCTGTATTGGCTTGAGTCAGCATTGCTTGCAGTTTAGTTTCATCACTGGAAATCGATTTAACTTCTGCCAAAAGGCTATTAAAAGCTTCGCCGAGAAAATCGCGGTGCGAGATGCACTCTCCATCCATCAGTTCAGAAATTGCTCGATTCGCATGAGTCAAAACATCATCTTCATTGAGAGGATCTGGGGGATTAATTTTGCCCGCACTGCTCATCAAATCGTAGATTTTTTGCGTCCACCGCAGATTGCTAACAATCTCGCCATCAGCAAAAATCACTCCGATCAATTCATTGCGAACTCGACCCGTGCGAGTAGTTTGCGCCCCGTAGTGCCGCGTTCGGAGAATGTTATTAAAAACGTAGATAAAACCTGTTTCTGTCGGGTCTTTCAACGTTACAATGCTGGGAAAAAAAACTTGAGGCAAAATGTGGTCTTGACTGTTAATGCGACTGGTAACTTCCCCCTGACGGCTCATTGTTCCACTTTCAAACGGTGCATTGAGGGTGAAATTGAGGTGAGAATCGTCGAAAGGAGTGATGGAATAAGCAGTGTCTACAACTACCTTGGATTTCTCAGAACCCGAATCGCCGATCGCAAAACCGTACAAAATACAATCAGGAGTAGTTTTGCTGAAATCAACGTTGTAGTCGCACTTTTCCCAGTCGCCAATTTTGTAGTTTCGCAGCAATTCCCGTCCTGTTAAACGTTCGGGTGTAGACTGTTTCCGCTTAAACATTGCTAAACGGCTGATGTGCGTTTTGTCTTCAATTCCAGCACTTACCCTTGCTTTATTCAATTCGCCGTCTGTCTGAAATAACGGGTAAGACTCGGTGACTCGAATGGTGATGAAGTGAGCATATTTTCCCATCGGTTTTGCAGGAATTTCATCGTGGAAAAATTTAGAATCGAGGCTTTTCAAAAATTTCATGGTTTGTTTCTCCAGTACAAGTTGATTGCAAAAATAAGGACAATTTAGGAGGATTGTGTTTCTGTTTCGGGAACTTCATCAGGTTCCTCCTGCTTGCGCTCCCTGCGTTCTTTGTCATCTTCCAAGCGATAAAGGTAATCGCAAGTATCCCGGATTAAGTTGAGTTGAGTGCCTGCTAAACGCGCGCGATCGCCTTTTAAACTCCCATCAAAAATCACCTCCACAAAATACTTAGCAAAATCATAAATTGCTTGCCGTTCTTCCTCAGAATTCAAAGCAGGTTTCCACTTCCCATCAACAAAAGTAAGTGTCGGTTTTCCTTCCGCCGCCCGCCGCCGCACATTATGCATCAGCCTTGATAAACGTCCCCCCACAATATCTGTTAAAGATTCAGTATTGTTGGCTAAAGATTTATCAAGTTTCAGAATAACATCAGCAGCTTCGTCAATAGGTTTCAGCACCGCATTAGCTTTCGCATATTGACTTTTTGCCCGATAAAAGCGGCGGTACAGTTCGGTCAGTTCTCGCATTTGATTCACGGTTTTTCCCTCCGGTTCAAAGTAGTAGTAAAAATTTAGGTACAGGCGGATTTTGGCAATAGGTACGGACTCAAGTTTGTCTTGTTTCCGCAGCCATTTATTCAGGTAGTGAAAGACATAAAGAGGACTGGTTTCTAAATCGCGTGCTAAATCTGACAATTTCCCCCAGTCGGGATTGCCATCTTTTTTGCGGTTGACTTCTAAGTGAATGCAGTAAGCAGCACTTAGAGCATTTAGCGGTGAAAATTTAGGCGGATTTGATGGCGGAGGCAAAATGCTGTCTAGGGCGTCGGTTCAGTATTAGGAGTTGACAAAAAAGACTGAAAATGATATGTGAATTGAGAAGCCTGTTAAATTCTCATCGATCGGGAAAAAGAAAGAAACCTTATGCGTCCTCCCTTATGGCATCCTCCAGTTGAACTCTCAGACGCTGAAGCGTCGATCGTCAAACGCATTAAACGAGCCAAGTTATTCACGTTTCTTCGATTGAATCGTTCATTCATATTTAATGATGAGTTTCAAGAAGAACTTGCTACAATTTTTAAAGACAGCACAGTGGGTCAGGGTCCAGTTCCTCCT